>CALVNS010000021.1 GCA_944349855.1 uncultured Eubacteriales bacterium
GTGATCTCCACCTTCATCGGCTGGAAGCCCTTCACCTCGTACACGCCGCTCGACGACCCCGTGGTGGCTGTCGCTTCGGCATCCGTGGAAGCCGAAACGCTCTCATCCGTACCCGCACCCGTCGCCTCCGCGGCCTGCTTCAGCGCTTCGTTGATCGCATTTTCAGTCATCGTCGCATTCGACACCACGTCGAACTCCGCCGTCGCGATGTCCTGACCAATCAGGCTGTCAAAGCCGTTCGCGATCACATCCGCGCCATAGCCCGGCGTCTCGTTGTGCTCTACCACCGCAAAGTTCGTGATCTTCCCGTCTTCGACGGTGATCTCCACCTTCATCGGCTGGAAGCCCTTCACCTCGTACACGCCGCTCGACGACCCCGTGGTGGCTGTCGCTTCAGCAGAAGCGGCCGCACTCTCTTCTTCGCTCGACCCCGTCGCCTCCGCAGCCTGCTTCAGCGCCTCGTTGATCGCGTTGGACGTCATCGTCGCGTTCGACACCACGTCGAACTCCGCCGTCGCAATGTCCTGACCGATCAGGCTGTCAAAGCCAGCCGCGATCACATCCGCGCCATAGCCCGGCGTCTCATTGTGCTCCGTTACCTCAAAGCTCGTGATCTTTCCATCCTCGACGGTGATCTCCACCTTCATCGGCTGGAAGCCCGTCACCTCGTACACGCCGCTCGATGACCCTGTCAAGGCCACAGTCTCAGCGCCCGTACCCGTCGCCTCCGCAGCCTGCTTCAGCGCCTCGTTGATCGCGTCGGACGTCAGCGTCGCGCCGGATACCACGTCGAACTCCGCCGTCGCAATGTCCTGACCGATCAGGCTGTCAAAGCCAGCCGCGATCACATCCGCGCCATAGCCCGGCGTCTCATTGTGCTCCGTTACCTCAAAGCTCGTGATCTTTCCATCCTCGACGGTGATCTCCACCTTCATCGGCTGGAAGCCCGTCACCTCGTACACGCCGCTCGACGATCCCGTGGTGGCCGCCGCTTCAGGCTTGGGCACCAAGTACTGATTGTAGAAATCGACCGCCTGACCAACCGCCTTGAAGACCGCATTGGAAGAGACCGTCGCACCGGACATCGCGTCGACGCCCTCCATATAGCCTTCCGCCGTCGCCGCATTGCCGTCGAACTGGCCGCAGAAGGCCGGATCCGTCGTCTTGGCGCCATAGTCCGGGGTTTCGTTATTGGCCGTCATGACAACCTTGGAGATCACGCCGTCCGTCGTGATGCCCATGCGCAGGCCAATCTGATCGGCAAATCCCTTCGACGAGAGCTCAAAGACATAACCCACTGCATCGTCGCCGACTGTGCCCGTGTAGATGGACTGGATGGTTTCGTAATCGCCCAGCAGGCTCATCACATCCAGCGCCTCAAAGGCCTCGGCCGCATCGACGAACTCCTTGCGCACAAGGTCGTCGCCTTCAAGCGTCGGAACCGCCGCATTGGGCACGACGCCCAGCACATCCTTCGAATAGGCCGTCATCTGGCGAACCGCCGTAACAAACGCCTGCGAGCTGATCGTTGCGCCAGAAATCGTCTGCACGTTCGCATCGATCTCGGCCGGATCGGCGGCCAAGCCGGGGAACTGTCCCATGAACGGCTCTTCGCCGACCTTAGAACCCAGACCGGCGGTCTCCTGCAAATCCCCCACAGACACGCCATGGATGGAACCGTCCGTCCCGATGCCCAGCGTAATCGGGATCGGGCCGCCGTATCCCTGAGGAGCGGCAGTCATCACATAGCCGACGACCTCGTCGCCCGTCTTGCCCACGTACAGCTCCGTGATCTGGTCGTACTCGGGCGCAGTCTGGATTTCCTGCGTCTCAAAGATCTCCGCCTCGGGCAGCACCGCGCGCTGCGCGGCCTGGCTGGCGGCCAGCTCCTGCTGCGCGATCGGGCCGGACGTGATCTCGTTGGTGACGGCCAGCGCCAGCGCGGCAATCAACGTAAAGATGAACAATCTGAGGCCGAGCTTCGTCACATCACGCATGGCTCTTTACCTCCCCAAAGGACTTCGGCGTCGTCACGCGCTCAATCAGCGGCGCGGCAACGTTCATAAACAGGATCGCATAGGAGCAGCCCTCGGGCATGGAGCTGTTAAACGTGCGGATGATGAACAGCAACGCGCCACACCCCACGCCGAAGATGATCTGCCCCCAAGGCGTCACGGGAGAAGAAGAATAGTCCGTCGCCATAAACAGCGCGCCCAGCATCAGGCCGCCGCTCAGCAGCTGATAGAGCGCGGAATTAGCGCCCGCCTCAGCGCTGTAGAACGTGCCCGTCTGAATCCAGAACAGAATCAGGCAGGTGCCAAGGAACGTGGCGGGAATGCGCCAGTTGATCACGCGGCGGAAGAGCAGGTAGGCCGCGCCGATGAGCAGCGCCAGCGCGCTCGTCTCGCCCAGCGTACCAGGACAGTTACCAATGAATAGATCCCAAAGACTGTACGCGCCAGCCTCAGCCTGCAGCGGCGTCGCGCCAGAAACGACGTCCGTCGCCGCAGGGGTCAGGCCAGCCAACCAGTTCCCGCCCTGCGGAGCGACCCAGGCGGTCATCAGCGTCGCCCAAGAAGCCAGCAGGATTGCACGCGCCGCCAGAGCCGGGTTCATGAAGTTCTGGCCAATGCCGCCAAAGAACTGCTTGACCAACACGATGGCGATGGCCGAGCCGATCGCCGCAAGCCACCACGGCGCGGAAGCGGGCAGATTATACGCCAGCAGCAGGCCCGTCACGACCGCGCTGAAATCCCCGACCGGAATCGGCTTTTTCGCATGCTTGCAGTAAAACCACTCGCAGAACACCGCCGACAGCACCGATACGGCAATCAGAATCGCTGCGCGAAGGCCGAAAAACCAGATGCTTGCCAGGCCCGCCGGAATCAGTGCGATGCACACGTCCTGCATCACGCGGCGGGTGGATACGTTGTCCCGCAGATGCGGAGAAGAGGATACGGTATATTGCTTTTGCATATCAACATTCCTCCGAAACGATCAAGACTTCTTCGCGCTGGCGCGGATGCCCATCTTGGCCATGCGGCAGCTCTGGGTCAATTCGCGCTTGGCGGGACAGACGAACGTACAGGCTCCACACTCCATGCAGTTCATGGTGCCAAGCTTGGAGCACTCTTCCCATTGAGACCGGCGCGCATATGCGTCGATGCGGGTCGGCACCAAGCGCATCGGGCAGGCCTCCACACAGCGCCCACAGCGAATGCAGGGCGACTCCTGCGCATGCACGCCCTCTTCGCCCAGCGCAAGCAGCCCACCGGTTGACTTGGTGACCGGGATATCCAACGAGGAAATCGCCATGCCCATCATTGGGCCGCCAAGCACGACCTTGCGCACGCCGTCTTCCAAGCCGCCGCACGCCTCCACGAGCTCATAAATCGGCGTGCCAATGCGCGCGCGCAGATTGGCGGGCTTCTTCACACGGCCCGCAACCGTCACCACGCGGTCGATCAGCGGGCGGTTCTCGCGCACGGCCTTCGACACGGCGTAAGCGGTGGAAACGTTGCTCACGACCGTTTGCACGTCTGCGGGAAGCGCACCATTGGGCACGCGCCTGCCAGTGAGCGCAAAGATCAACTGTTTTTCACCGCCCTGCGGGTAACGCGTGGGCAGCGCAACGACCTCGATGTTCTTACCCTCGGCAGCCTGACGCATGGCGGCGACGGCATCGGGTTTATTGTCCTCAATGCCGATGAGCAGCTTCGTCGCGTTCAAGATCTTGGCCTCGAGCAGCATGCCGTCGATGACTTCCGCCGCATGCTCGACCATCAGACGATGGTCGCTCGTCAGGTACGGCTCACACTCTGCGCCGTTGAGAATCAGCGTGTCCACGTGCTTTTCAGCGGGCGGCGCCAGCTTGACCGCTGTCGGGAACGTTGCGCCGCCCAGGCCGACGATACCCCGATCCCGCACAATTTCAAGCAGCTGCTTGGCGTCCAAGGAGCCTACATTCTGGCGCGGTTTGACGTTTTCATCCCAGCGGTCCTGGAAATCGTTCTCGATGACGACCGCGGGCACGCGCTGGCCGCTTGCCACCACGCAGCTCGAAATCGCCTTCACCGTGCCGGAGACGGACGCATGTACCGGCGCGGACACGAAGCCGCCCGCCTCACCGATTACCTGACCCATGGCGACCGCCTGTCCGGGGGTCACGACGCACTTGCAGGGTGCGCCGATGTGCTGGGAAAGCGGAATCACAACACATGCGGGAACCTTCGCATCGATCACCGGCTGCGCATTGGTGGATTGCTTTCCATTCCCCGTCTCATGCGGGTGCACGCCGCCCTTAAACGTCCGTGTATTTGCCACAGACAAGTTCCTCCCTTCAGCCCAACAACGTTAATTGGATCACAAAATCATCCGCCCAATATTATAGCACGAAACAACGGCCATTTGTATGACATTTTTCGTAATAATTCAGTTTCTCAGGAGGTTTTTTACATTCACCGGGCTTGCTTTGCTTCTGCATATTTCTTTTAGCGCACAGACCAGACCAATATTCTGTTTTATTTTTATCATTCAAACCAACAGTCCGCTTTATTTTCTTCAAAATTTGTACGAAAAGGCGGCGCCTAGGCGCCGCCTGCAAAGGCTTATCGGCGAAAAGCGCTATTTTCGAAGCGCCTCTCTTCGCTGTGCAGCCTCACTGAGCAATGTGCTCGCATGGCGCAAGCTGCTCGCATTGGTCTCCTGCGTCCCACTGACCATGCGAGCCAGTTCCTCCCTGCGTCCCGCCTCATCCAGACGCGTCACACGCGTGCGGGTACGTCCGTCGGCCTCTCCCTTCTCAACGACATACTGTGCGTCTGCCATCGCCGCGATCTGGGGAAGATGCGTCACACAGATCACCTGATGCCTTCCCGCAATCTGCGCCATCTTCTCTGCGACCACTTGTGCCATGCGCCCACTGATGCCCGTATCAATTTCGTCAAAGACCATGCTCGGAATGCCGGAACGCTCCGCCTCCAAATTTTTGAGCGCCAGCATGATACGCGACAGCTCGCCGCCGGATGCCACGCGCGCGAGCGGACGAAGCGGTTGCCCCAGATTGGCAGACATCGCAAAGGACACTTCGTCAATGCCGTCCACCGTAAAATCATTCGGTTGATGATCAGCGAAGGTCACCTGAAATTTGGCATGGCGCATGCCCAGATCTTGCAGTTGCTCCTCCACCTGGCGCTCAAACGCCGACGCGACCTCCCGACGTGCAGCGCTCAGCGCTTGGCTGGCCTGCGCAAGTGCACGCTGTTGACGAGACAGCGTCTTTTTCAATTGATCCGACAGGTCGTCTGCGTGCTCCAGACGGTCGAGTTCCGACGCCGCTTCTTCCCGAAACCGCAGAATTTCCTGGATGTCCTTTCCGTATTTGCGCCGAAGCTTCCCAATCAGGTCGAAACGCTCCTCAACTGCCTCAGCATCCGCTTCATCGTAGTCCAGCTCTGCGTGCAGCGCGCGCACATCGGAAACTGCGTCTTCCAGCTGATAATATAGTTCATCAAGTCGGGCATACAGCCGTTCATAGCGCGCATCCAATGGCGCGATGCTCTCCAGATCGTCGATACCGCCCCGCAGTGCGTCCAGTGCGCTGCTCTGGCCCTCTGCTCCCGCATACAGGGATGCATAGGCTGCCTCGACGCTCTTGATGATCTTTTCCGCATTGCGGTAAAACATTCGTTGATGCTCCAGCTCTTCGGCTTCTCCCGGCCGCAACCTCGCCGCATCAATCTCCTGCACCTGATAGCGCAGCATGTCCATCCGCCGCTCTCGGTCCGCCGCATCCGCAAGCAGACGGTCCAGTTGCATGCGAGTTCCCCGCCATGCTCCATAGAGTGAAGCCACCTGCGCCCGCAGCTCATCCAGCCTTGCGCCGCCGAATCCATCCAAAAAGGCGAGGTGCCGCCGTTCGTCGAGCAACGACTGATGTTCGTGTTGTCCATGGAGATCCAGCAGCAGCGCAGAAACGCGCTTGAGCGTCGAAAGCGGAACGACGCTGCCCATCACACGGCAGATATTGCGTCCACCGCTCGTCAGTTCCCTCGAGATGGAAATCATGCCTTCTTCGGCCTCAAGCTGCAGCTCCTGTAGCAGCGACAGCAGAGGCGCGTTATCCGCGACGTCAAAGAGTGCCTCCACCCGCGCCTTCTGCGCGCCGCTTTGGATGAGATCCCGCTCTGCCCGCTCTCCGAGCACAAGGTTCATCGCGTCCACGACGATCGACTTGCCGGCGCCCGTTTCACCGGTCAGCGCGTTAAATCCCGGGGCAAATTCAATCGTGATGTCGTCAATGAGCGCCAACTGGTGAATGGAAAGCTGCAACAGCATCGCTCTTCCCCTTTTCGCTGCCTTACTTCATCATGCTGCGGAAGCGCTCCGCCACCTGCAGCGCATCGTCATTGCTTCGGCAAATGACGAGGATCGTATTATCCCCAGCAATGCTGCCAAGAATCTCGGGCCATCGCAGCGTGTCAACGGCTTCGCCAGCCACATGCGCACTACCGGCCAGGGTTTTGACGACGACGAGATTATTTGCACACACGGCACTGAGCACGGACTCGCTGAACATGCGGATGAACCGCTCGTTCATGCCCTTCTCGGCCTTGTCCAGCGTCGCATATTTGTATCCCCCCGTCTCGGAGAGCACCTTGATTAGGTGCAGTTCCTTGATATCGCGAGAGACTGTCGCCTGCGTCACCCGAATGCCGCGCTCCTGCAGCGCAGCGGCCAGTTCCTCCTGGGTCTCAATGTTCCGTGATTCGATGATCTGGGCAATCGCCGCATGACGGGCTGACTTCATGTCCTCGATCTTCCTTTCATCTTACAGGCTCCACTGCGACAATTTGGTGCGCAACATGGAGAAAAAGTTGTTGTCCCTCTGAAAGCGAATAAACTGCGCGTCCACGCGGGCCCGGCACACCCGTATGCGCTCATGCGCACCCACAGCAAATGTGCGATGGCCATCAATACAAATCGCCATGCCTTGGCGTTCCTCTCCCGCCTCGACGCGTAAGGTCACATTTTCATGATCGGACAGTACGATCGGACGCGACTGCAGCGAGTGCGCGCAGATCGGCGCCAGGATGAAGCAGGGCACGTCGGGGCTCACGATCGGACCGCCAGCCGAAAGCGAATAAGCCGTTGAACCCGTCGGCGCTGCGACAACCAGGCCATCGGCAATATAGCGATCGACAAGCGTATCGCCCACAAACGCTTCAAACCCCACCATGCGCGCACACGCACCGCGCGACAGCACGACCTCATTGAGTGCAAGCACGCCTTCTGGCGCTTCCGCCAAGCGCACGTCGAGCATCATGCGCCGCTCAATCCGGTATTGGCCGGTGCGCAACAGCAGCAGCGAGTTCTCAGCCTGTTCCGGCTCTACCTCCGCCAGAAAGCCAACGCGCCCCAGATTGACGCCCAGCAATGGGATATTCGCCGCAGCCGCACCCGGCGCCACGCGCAGCAGCGTGCCATCTCCGCCCAACACGACCAGCGCATCAATGCCGCAGGCAGTGGGATCGGCCGCCGTCTCAACGCCTTCCCTTTCAAGCGCCGCGCTCAGCGCACAATCAACGACGGCATGCAGCCCCAACTTTTCGCAGGCGCGCAGAAAGGTCCGCGCCACACCCGCCGCCTCCGGCTTCTTGGGATTCGCCGTCAGACCGATGGAATGAACCTCCATGCCGCACGCCTCCACATCGCCGGTCCTGAAACACTTCTATTATATCATCGAATGCATAAACATGCAAGACATTCATTGCAAAGCGCAATGGGCCTCTGCAACCACCTGCGCGATGCGCGCCTCGTCCACGCACTGCGTCGCGCGTGCGGCAGGGAGCAGGTATATGAGGAACTCGATGTTTCCCTCTGGCCCGGTGATCGGCGAAAAGGAAAGCGCCTGCGCGCTCCATCCGATGGACTGTACAAAGTGCACGATCTGTGCGATGACGTCCGCATGTACAGCCGGGTCGCGCACGACGCCCTTTTTCCCCACGCGTTCCCGGCCCGCCTCAAACTGCGGCTTGATCAGTGAGACAAAAGCGCCATGCTCACCCAAGATGTCTGTGGCGGCCGGCAGAATCTTCGTAATGGAGATAAAAGATACATCCATCACTGCGAGCGTAGGACCCAGCGGCACGTCTTCCGGCTTAAGGTAGCGCGCGTTGGTGCGCTCCATGACGGTAACGCGTGGGTCGTTTCGCAGCCGCCAGTCGAGCTGCCCGTAACCGACGTCGACCGCATAGACATGCTTGCAGCCCCTGCGCAGCAGCACGTCGGTGAATCCGCCCGTCGACGCGCCCAGATCCATCGCCACGACGCCGCTGACATCCAGCTCAAAGACGTCCAGCGCCTTATCAAGCTTGAGCGCTCCACGGCTGACAAAGTCGTGCGCCGCGCCACGCACCTCCACGCGGCTGTCCGGCGTTACCTGGGCGTAGGGCTTTTCCGCCTTCTGCCCTTCGATGTACACGATGCCGGACATGATGACCGCCTGTGCCCGCTCGCGGCTTGGCGCCAAGCCATTCTCCACCATGTATGCATCCAACCGCTTTTTTTCCATGCGCATTCCCCTCGTCATTCGTTACAGGCGCTCGCGAACGCCCTGTGCGATCTGCTCCGGCATGAGCCCGCACAGGGTGAGCAGCTCGTCGACAGATCCATGTGTCACAAACCGATCTCCGATCGTCATGCAGCCGCGCGGCGAGGGGAGCCCTTCCTCCATGCACGCCATGGCGATGGACTGTCCCAGCCCTCCGGCGGGAACATTTTCCTCGATCACAAAGACCGGTCGTCCGCCGGAAAATGCGCGACACACGCTCTGCCGGTCCAGCGGTTTGAGCGTCGAAGCATTGATCACCGCGACCTCGACGCCCGCGTCATGCAACAGTCCTGCCGCAAGCAGCGCATGGCGCACCATCCGCCCGTGCGCAATCAAGACGGCCTGTTCTCCCTCTCGCAGCCACTGCCAGACGCCGGGCTCAAACGCCCGCGCTTCACACAGGTCGCTCAGGTCAATGCCTTCCTTCACATATCGAATGGCCAAAGGCCCTTCGCACGCAATGCTCTTTTGGAGCATCTGCGCCAGCTCTGTATTGCTGCTCGCCTCCCACACCTGCATGTTTGGCATGGAGGAAAACATCGCCAGGTCAAACACGCCGTGATGTGTCTTTCCGTCCGAACCTACGAGCCCTGCATGGTCGACCAGCAGGCAAACGGGTAACCCCTGGAGGCAAATATCGTGTAGAATCTGGTCGTATGCACGCTGTAGAAATGTCGAATATACCGCAAAATATGGGCGCATGCCACCGCGAGCGAGACCTGCCGCCATGGTGACGGCATGCTCCTCTGCGATGCCCACATCGAAAAAGCGATCCCTATGCCGGCTCACAAAGGGCAAAAGCCCGGTGCCCGAGGTCATGGCCGCCGTGATTGCAACGACGCGCGCGTCCGCATCGGCCATCTGCGTCAGCGTCTGGCCGATGATGCTGCTCGTTCCCGGCAATGCCGGCTGCTTTTTCTGCGCGCCATCCTCCAGAAAGAACGGTGCGATGCCATGGTACTTCTCCGGTTTGCGTTCCGCACGCTCGTATCCGCGCCCCTTGCAGGTGATCACGTGAATGAGAATCGGCGTATCGGTCACCTTCTTGGCCTGCGAAAGCACGTGCTCCATCATCGCGATGTCATGCCCGTCGATCGGACCCAGATAGCGGAAGCCAAGCGACTCGAAAAACTCGCCATGCACCCAGAAATGCTTGACAGCATTCTTCATCTTTTCCAAGCGCGCCGCTGCGCGCAGCCCGATGAAGGGGATGCGTTCGATACCACGCTTGACCGCCTTTTTCGTGCCGCGCCAGCTTGCGCTCGAGCGCAGCTTTGTCAGGTGATTGGCCATCGCGCCGACATTGCGCGAGATGGACATCTCGTTGTCGTTGAGCACGACGATCAGGCGCGTAGCCCTTCCGTTTTCCTCATTGAAGTTCCCCGCGTCGTTCATCGCCTCGTAGCACATTCCGCCGGTCAAAGCTCCGTCGCCCACGATCGCCACGACATTATAGTCCTCCCCCGCAATATCGCGCGCGCGCGCCATACCGAGCGCGGAGGAAATGGCCGTGGAGGAATGGCCCGTGTCGAACACGTCGTGCTCGCTCTCTTCCCTGCACGGAAACCCGCTGATGCCCCCATAGGTGCGCAGGGTACGAAATGCGTTCAGGCGCCCCGTCAGCAGCTTATGCGCATACGTCTGGTGTCCAACGTCAAAGATCAGCTTGTCACGGCCGCTGTCAAACACGCGGTGTAGCGCCACCGTCAGATCGACGATACCGAGGTTGGACGCCAGATGTCCTCCATTTTCCGCCACAGTATCGATGATCTCCTGGCGCAGCTCGCCGGCCAGCTGCTCAAGTTCGGGCGTTGACAGGCTCTTCAGGTCCTGCGGCCCCCGGATTTTGGGAAGTATCTCCATGCATCTACACACTCCGTCTCGTACAATGCGCCGCCCTCCGCCTGTCTTCAGGTCACGTTCAAGCGGCAAAAAAGCGGTCGTTTTCCGCCCGCCACCAGCCTGTCCGGCGGGCTGCAACCCACCTCAGCCCAACAGTATGCCGACCAGCACCCCCAGGAGCGCACCTGCGGCGACCTGCACCGGCGTATGTCCGATGAGTTCCTTGAGCTTTTCCTCGTCCCATCCCTGTCCGCTCTTGAACATATCCTCTAGGATGCGGTTCAAAACGGCAGCCTGCCGGCCCGCTGCCCGCCGCACCCCCGCCGCATCGTACATGACAATCAGCGTAAAGCACACCGACAGTGCGAAGATAGACGAAGAAGCCCCATTGTGAAAGCCGATCGCGGTGGTGATCGCGCACACAAAAGCCGAATGCGAGCTGGGCATGCCGCCCGCACCGACCAAGCGATGCACGTCAAACCGCTTTTGCAGCACCAATGTCAGCAGCACCTTGATGCCTTGTGCAGCAAGCCACGCAGCCAATCCCGCCCAAAGAACCCGATTTTCAAAGGCTTCGAACAGCGTATCCAACGTCGTTCCCTCCTTATGCGCGGCGAGCACGCAAGTTTTGTACAAACGCACGCAGGTACGCCGCACGATCGCCAAATTCCTCCAGTGATGCGATCGCTTGCGTCCAGAGCGCATCCGCCATGGCGTGCGCTCGTTGTACGCCATACAGGGCGGGCCATGTCATCTTCCCGCGTTCCGCATCCATGCCGGTTGCCTTTCCCAAGCTCGCCGCATCACCTTCAATATCCAGCAGATCGTCCTGAATTTGAAAGGCCATGCCGATGCTATGTCCGAATGCTTCGAGCGCATGCATGATGTGTTCATCCGCCTCAGCGATACAGGCTGCGGCCAGCAGCGGGGCGGTCAGCAGGTCTGCCGTCTTGTGCTGATGAACATAGGAAAGCGCTGCTTCGTCCATCTGCCGGTGTTCATATAGCAGATCAATGCTTTGCCCTGCAATCATGCCCGTCACCCCAGCGCGCACGGCAATGGCCTCTATGGCGCGCACATGCCCTTGCAGGTGTTGCGGGTAGCGCAGGGCATTTTGTAACATGCATTCAAATGCGAAGTTAAGCAGTCCATCGCCCGCCAAAATGGCCGCTCCGACGCCGTATACCTTATGGTTTGTGGGCTTGCCGCGGCGCAGGTCATCATCATCCATGCCCGGCAGGTCGTCATGGATCAGCGAATAGGTATGGATCATTTCAATTGCGCAGGCAGGGCACAGCGCCTCTTGCGGATCGACATGCAACATATCCGCAGTTGCCAGCATCAGCACGGGCCTCACGCGCTTCCCGCCAGCCAGCAAGCTGTAACGCATGCTCTGACACAGCCCTTCTGGAATTTTACCGGTTTCCCATGCCGCCTGCGCCTCGGGCAGCAGCGCACGGAGCCCTTCCTCTACGCGCGCGACATAGCGGGCATTTTGCGCTTCATAGTTCATTTCTCCACCTCAAAAGGCGTCGCCTCTTTTTCGTCCCTCGCCCCGGCGCGGATCTGCTCGATGCGCTGCTGAGCGCCCTGCAGCATTGCGCTCAGCTCTCCATACAGCGCCATTCCCTCTTCGTACGCGCCAAGCGCCTGCTCCAACGCCATGGAACCATCCTCCATTCCAGAGGCCAACGCCTCCAGCTTCTCCAGGCCTTCTTCAAACGTCGGCTTTGCCTTTTTCTTCGCAGGCATGCGCATCCCTCCAATCCTTCACCTCGGCCCGAGCCTGGCCGGCTTCCAGGTGAAGCGTAATTTGATCTCCTCTTTCCAGGCGACGCACAGGCTTCTCTGCCAGTGTCACATAGGCATATCCGCGCGAGAGGACGCCCTTGGGGCTGAGCGCATCCAGCCGCCCTTTTACGGACTGCAGTGCCTGCGCACGCGCATCCAGCGCGCGTATCATGCGCGCATCCAACAGCGTACGCATGTGTAAAAGCTGCTCGCGCCGTCTTTCCAATGTGCGCGTAGGGCCATACGCTTGCACAACTGCGCGCGCATGCATCAGGCGCGCACCCAGCGCCTGCATACGTGCATCCATGCGCTGCTCAAGCAGGGCTGCGCAGCCCTCCAGAACGGCGCGGAGCTCCTCCTGCGACGGCACCACACGTTCCGCCGCCGCCGATGGGGTCGGCGCACGCAGGTCCGCAACAAAGTCTGCGATGGTAAAGTCCGTCTCATGCCCGACAGCCGAGACGACGGGCTTCTTGCAGGCAAAGATCGCGCGCGCAACGGCCTCTTCATTAAAGGCCCATAGCTCTTCAAGGGAGCCGCCGCCACGCCCGACGATGATGACGTCGACCGAAGGAAGCGCATCCAGTGTGCGCAGAGCCTTGACGATTTCACCTGCAGCCGCCTCTCCCTGAACGCTGGCCGGGCAGAGGAGTAAATGCACGCCCGGATTGCGGCGTGTTGCGACGCTGATGATGTCTCGCACGGCCGCCCCCGTCGCCGAGGTCACGACCCCCACTGTTCGCGGCAACAGCGGAATGGGTTTTTTGAGAGACGCATCGAAAAGGCCCTCCTGTTCCAGGGTGGCCTTGAGCTGTTCAAAGCGCAAATATAAATCGCCAACGCCATCACGGCGCATGGACTCCGCATAAAACTGATACTGTCCCGTCTGCGCATAGAGGCTGACCGAACCTTCAAGCACGACGCGCATGCCATCGCGCGGCTCCATGCGCAAGCCGAACGCATGCTGGCGAAACATTACGCACGCGATGCGGGCCCCCTCGTCCTTGAGCGAAAAATACAGGTGTCCGGAGGGCGTATGCCGCTTAAAGTTGCTGATCTCTCCGCGCAGCGACAGGCCGCGCAGCATCGGGTCGGACGCGAGCGTTCGCCGCACGTATTCGTTGAGTTGGGATACCGATACGACCACGCGTCCCCCTCACTTTCGTCACTTCATCTGCAGACGCGCCGCATCGAGCGTATTTTTGAGCAACATGGTGATCGTCATCTGCCCTACGCCGCCGGGAACGGGCGTCAAAAAACCCGCGACCTCGCTGACGGATTCGAAGTCTACGTCGCCGACGACCTGACCGTTCACGCGGTTGATGCCAACGTCTACGACCACCGCGCCCGGTTTGACCATATCTGCCGTGATGAAACCCGCCTTGCCCACTGCGGCGACGAGGATATCTGCGCCGCGCGTCATTTGCGCCAGGTTCTTTGTGCGCGAGTGGCAGATGGTCACCGTCGCGTTCTGCGCGAGCAAAAGCAGCGCCATGGGCTTGCCTACGATGTTGGAGCGTCCCACGACCACCGCGTTACGCCCGCAGATCGGCACGTCATAATGACGAAGAATTTCCATCACACCGCCGGGCGTACAGGCGACGAATCCCTTTTCTCCGTTGAGCAGCTTGCCCGCATTGACGGGCGTAAAGCCGTCCACGTCCTTGCGGGGATCGATCAACGCGATGACGGGCGTCGCATCCAAGTGGCGCGGCAGCGGCAGCTGAACAAGAATGCCATGCACCTGCGGATCCGCGCTCAGCTTGCGCACGGTGTCCTCCAGTTCCGCCTGCGTGCATTCCGCGCAGAGGCGAAGGACCGTAGAACGAATGCCCAACTTTTCGCAGGCGCGCTCTTTGTTGCGCACATAGATCTGGCTGGCCGGATCTTCGCCCACGAGCACGACGGCCAAATGTGGCTTTACGCCCTCGGCTTCCAGCTCCCGCACGCGCAGCGCAAGCTTGTCCCGAACGGCCGCGGATACGGCCCTGCCATCCATCAGGGTTGCAGACATGTCTTCACGCCTCCATTTCTCTTTTTCTCTCCAGACCGAGCAGCGCAACGCCCACTGCGTTGTCTCCCGCCAGCTCAGGTCTTGCAAAGTACAGCTCCACTTTCAAGCGCCTGCGTTGCACGCGCTCCGTCAACAGACGGCGCAGGTATGCAGAGGATGCCACGCCGCCCGCGAGCAGCGCCTTGCGCATGCCCGTCTGCTCGACAGCTGCCGTGAGCATGCGCAGGATCGAGCGCGCAAGCAGCGAGAAGACCTCTGCCGCCGCATCCTCCTGTGAGATATCGCCTGCATCGATCAATCGCAGGATCTTCGTCTCCGCCCCTGAAAGCGAGCAGTTCAACCCTCGAATGCTGACGCCGAGGCGCTCGCAGGCCTGTCCACGCATCGCCAGGCGCTCCAACGCAGGCCCGGCCGGAAATGAAAGCCCTATCCGCACGCCCACTCGATCGATAAGCTGGCCCGCATGCAAGTCAAGCGAGCCGCCCAGCAGAGAAAGCCCTCCGTCGCGAACGCCCAGCAGCTCCGTCGTCCCGCCGGACAGGTGCAGCGCCAAGAACTTCTCCGCGTCCAGTCCGGAATCCACCCGTGCGGCGCGAACATGCCCTTCCTGGTGGCTGACGAAAAAAAACGGCACGCGCAGCAGCGATGCGGCCGCGCGTGCATGACTCTCGCCGGCTTTGAATACCGGCATATAGGATGCTTCCGCCGGCCGGGGACGCGTGCTGGCGCATACTGCGGCCACCTCGCATCCCGAAAGGTCATGCATCGCCTCCTGTAGAAGCTCAGGCAGCGCAGCGACGTGCTGAAACAGCCCCTCGGACTGCTGCAAACCCCGCTCACCCATCGGTACGTGAAGAAGGCGGCGGCGTGAGGACAGGATTTGCCCATCCCATGAGACGGCCGCCACCGAGGTCGTATAACAGCTCGTATCAAATCCCAGAACGGCCCTCATCTCTCGCGCTCCAACTTACGGTTCAGGTTGCCCAGCACGCCGTTGATAAACGCGCCCGACTGCTCCGTAGAAAACTTTCGGGCCAGCTCAATCGCCTCGTTGATGGTGACAGCCGGTGGGATGTCATCCATGTGCAGCAATTCATACGTAGCCAAGCGCAAAATTGCCAGATCGACCCGTGCGAGGCGATCGATCGCCCAATCCTGCGCAAACTCGCCGATCCTCCGGTCGACGTCATGCAGCGCCGCAAAGACGCCCTCCGTGACCGTCTCAATGTATCTTGCGTCGTCTTGATCCGGCACAAATTCGATCATGCCGCCGAGGGTTTCCTCGCCCGAGCCGCCCATCATGCGCTCGTAAATCAGTTGCATCGCCGCCTCGCGGGCTGCAGATCGCGCCATCTTCTTCTCCTACTCCGTTTCCATGATCATTTTTTCCTGCGTACATCACCTTTCCTGGCGATGAAACAGGTCCAGCAGCCGCCCAATAAAGGCCCGCTTGTCCCGCACGCCGCCAAGAAACGCGCTCACCGCAAAGCATACGCAGATCAGCAACGTACGCCAAAACCCGATGAGCAAGAGCAAAATCGCAACGACCACGCCTACCAGGCCCCATACAATCACGGAAACCGGCGTGCCAGGCGTAAAAGCCTGCGAAAGAATCTGCTTTAACTTTTCCACGGGTACCCCTCATTTGCGCTGGTCGCGCCGTCTGTTTCGTCTTGCACGTCTTCCCGCATATCCTGTGGCTTTTCCGCATCCATCGCCTGATCAACGCCCTGCGTTTCCGGAGCATTCTCCGCTTCCGTCCGCTGTTGCTGCGAAACCTGAGAGGCTTGCGCAGCAGGCGCCTCCGGCTCCTTCTGCGGTGTCTTTTCCGGTTCCTTCTTGGGCAGAGGATCAAACACGGGCTCCGGACTACGCGCAAATGCGGGCGCTGTCTGAAGGCGGGCGGGAATCGCATAGGGCGAGGCGCTAGACTCCTGCGCGTCCGTTGTGTTATCCACTATCACACGTACCTCGCGCACGTCGACGCCAGAACAGGCCTCCAAGTATTGCTTGATCTGCTTTTGTAACGCTGCCACGGCCAGCGGAATGCTGATGTCCGCCGCGAGCGTCACATGCACGTCGACCTGCACGGCATCGCCGTCGCTGCGCAGGGTGGAAGAGATGATTTTCAATTCGGCATGCTGCGCAAGGCACTTAGCGACGAGCGCCTCCAGCGCCTTCACGGAGATCTTGACGCTGCCGTTCTCGTTCTTCTGCACGGCAAAATTGCGCCGCTGTCCGCGCCCGCCTGGAAGAATGATCCAAAACAGCGCCACTCCAAAGGCAGCAAACGCCACCGCGAGCGCGCATGCCAAGATGCGCCGCCAGACGCCGCTTTGAAGCCATTCAAGCGCATAGCCCAACGTCTGCGCAGTACCCGTCCTGATGCCGACCGCGCCCAACGTCACAGCCGCGCCGAGGAAAACCAGCGCGGCGACGACGATCAGCAGACGATCCAAAAAGGGATGCTTCATCTTCTCATCCTCCGTTCATGCGCTTTGCCGGCCTCATGCTTTTGGCGATTCATCCTCCTGCGCCCCTTCGCCCGGCGCGGCGGTTTCCTCTGCAACCTTGGCCTCCACTTGGGCCTGCAACCGCGCCATCTCCTGGCTCTGTTGCAGCTCCTTGTTTTCCTTTTCGAAGCTGACGCCCATCACATGCACGTCCACGCTGATGACGTGCAAGCCCGTCATGGACTCGACGGACTTACGGATGTTCTCCTGCACGTTTTGACCGACCACCTGAATGGGCATGCCATAGTCCACCACGATGGACACGTCGACGGTCACCTCTTCGGCTCCAACCTCGACCTTCACGCCGCGCAAAAGCGCGGACTTCGCCTTGCCGCTGAGGATGCCGGAAATTGCCGACGGACCCGACATACCCGCAACGCCGTCCACTTCAGAGGTCGCCACGCCCACGATGGTCGCGATGACCTCATTGGCATACGTGATGGTTCCCTTTGCGCTCGTATCGTCAACGTTTACAGGCAGATTTTCGCTCATGTTTTTTACACCTCCTTGAGGATATACTCTAGTATAACAGATTTTGATCGGAATGACAAATCCCAGCTTCATTTTGTCTGGATTATTTTGATATCCTCGGCCTCCTGCTGCGTTTCATCCACGGCAATATCCAGAATCTGCACGGCCTGCGCGTCTGAAAGCGCCCCGCCGCCGACCACAACCGTGACACTCCCAGGCTTGGCGGACACCAACGCGCTTTCAAACCCGCGCGCCTTGAGCAGCGTTTCCAAGCTCGTCTCCGTCTCCATGGCCTGCACCAGCGCGAGCTTTTGTGCCTGCGCCTGCGCGACGGTCTCCGCTCCGGCGCTCTCGTCGGCAATGATCTCCTCGAGCATGCTCAGCTCCTGTGCCCTTGCGCTCGCGCGTTCCTGCTGATAGGCAGAAAATGTGTCCTGCGCCTCAGGCGTGGGACTCGGCTGCGCCGTGGGCCGCTCGCCCTCAATGCGCACGACCGATACTTCGCCGCCGATCGGTTCCGTCGCCGTCTTGCGATAGTTGACATAGCCCGAAACCACCAGTAACCCCAGCAGCGTGAGCAGCATCGCGGTCTTTCCGTCGAGAAATCCCTTCTTCTTTTTTTCCATGCGCCTTTCCTCCTTATTGGTTGACATCCCGTTGCAAGACCTCTACCGCCGAAGACGGCAACGAGAGCAGCGTCTGCACCGCGCGCGCAAGTTCCAGGCGCACCTGCAGATCGCCGGCCCCATCCGCCACGACCACCACGCCGCTGGGCCGCTGGACGGCAGTTTGCACGCCGCCGAACGCCGCTACCGCCTGCGCCTCCTCTCCGGCCGTGTAGACGATCACGTCCACGCTGCCCGCTCCCTGTACTTTTGAGAGCACTGAAGCGAGCCGCGCCTCCAGACCATCCTGCGAAACGTCCTGTCGCACGCCGCCCATCATGGACAGCAGCAGTAGCGACAGCGCGCCCAGCCCAATTAACCACTCCACGCCACGAATGGCGCGCAGCCTTTCGAAGAGTTCCTTCATGGCGCACCTCCCGGCGCCTGCGCAGCGACGCCCAGCAGCGCTGAAAGCTGCGAAACCATCATATGTAGCAATAGCAATCCGCATACCAGGCGTACATGTCCGCGCAGCCTTCCAGGGCCCAGCAGCAGCTGGCAGAGCGCGGACAGACAGCTGAGCGCGCACAACCGCACGATCAGCGCGATCAACTCATCCATATCTTTCCTCCTCATCTGAGCATGACGGTCATGTTGCCCACGACGAGCACCTGCGCCACCAACAGAAAGAACATCGCGCCCACACAGAGCAGCGCGGAAAAGAGCGCCATGAGCACATCGGCCAGATCGCCCACACAGGCGACCAATCGCTCGTCCGCGACCGGTTCGAGCAACGCAGCGCAGACCTTGAACACCAGCACCGAGGCCAGCGCCTGCGCCAGCGGCGTCAGCAGCACGCCCAACAGCACGAGCAACGCGAAGACACCCAGGGCATTTTTGACCAGCAGCGAACAGCCGACCAGGGTGTCGACTGTGTCGGCAAACATGCCGCCCACGACCGGTACAAAGTTGTCGATGGCATATTTGGCCGTTCGGATCGACACGCCGTCGACGGCGGCGCTGCTGACCCCCTGCACAACCATCACGCCGATGAAGACCGTAAAGCACACGCCCAGCGTCCAGTTTGCCGCGTCACGCAAAAGCGAGGCCAACCGTCCCAGATGAATGCGGTCGGACAGATGGCAGATTGCCGTCACCGCTCCCGCACACAGCAGCAGGCGCAGCGTCACATCCCGCACGATGGCCGTCATCGTCCCGGACGCCGCGAGCACCGCCGGCTGCAGGACAGCCGAGGATACGCTGCCGCCCACCGCCGCCAACAGCGAAAGCAGCATCGGAAAGATGACTTGCATTGCGTCCGACATCGCCCGAATCGCTTCGCCTATGGCCTCAGCCCGCGACGCCAGGTGCGCAATGACCGGAATCAGGACCAGCAGAAAACACGCATAGCGGCAGATGCCCGAAACGCTCTCCGATGAAAATGCTTCGCCCATCTGCGCCGCCGCTGCACACAGCACCGCCGGAACCATGATCTGCAGCGCCAGGCCCACGAGCGAGCGCAGCGCACTCTGCAGCGCATGAACGATCCGATTGAGCAGCGCCTCTGCATCGAGCACAGCCGTCCCTTCAGCCAAACTTTGCACAAGCGCACGGGCGTCGGTCTCTCCTCCCAACATCGCCTGTGCAAGCGCGTCGAGTCCAGAAAAGTCCAGCCCATCCAGCACGCCCTGCATCTGATCGGTCCAGGTCTCTGCCTGTCCGAGGCACGGGCAGAAAAAAAACAGCGCCAGCGCCAGCGCGAAGGCGACCCGCCGCCTCACACGAGCACCCCCGTCACCACATCCATCAGCGAAACGACGACGGGCGCCGCGATGGACAGCACCGCCACCTTGCCGCACAGTTCCACCTTGTCCGCAATGCCGCCGGCTCCGGCATCCCTGCAGGCCTGCGCGCCAAACTGTGCCAGATAGGCAATGCCGATCACGCGCAAGAGCGTGGATACGTAGGTCCCCTCCAGTCCGACGCGGCTGGAGAGACTTCGCATGGCCTCCAACACTTCCTGCACGCCTCCGAGCACGCCAAGCATCAACACGGCGCCAGCCGCCAGCGACAACAGCGCCGCCATGTCCGGCTTTGCCTCGCGCAGCACCGCATACAGTACGGCGGCGCCGATGCCAAGGCCCACCCAACGTGCGATGTCCACTCAACCGCCTCCCGTCAATAGAGCTGAAAGATGCTCTTGACATTGTTCAGCAGCTGTGCAACGACATTGACGACCATCAGCAGCACGACCACCAGCCCGGCGACGGAGGCCAGCATGGCCATGTCCTCCCGCCCCGTACGGCTCAGCACCTGCGCGATCACCGAGACGAGAATGCCGATTCCGGCGATCTGAAACAGCAGATCTACGTTCATGCGCGTCCCCCCTTTTCCTTCACCATAGCAGCAATACCAGCGCCGCCCCCGCGGCCAGGCCAAGTGTGCGGCACAGACGCACCTGTGCTGGCAACTGCGCATTTGCCTCGCGCTCGAGCCGTTCGGCCACAGCGGTCGCCCCCTCCAGCGCGCGGCGCTGTTGGTCCCTGCCCCCCTCGCCAATGAGCGCGAGCCAGGGGGAGAGTGCTTCCAGATCGCCCGCACGCAGCGCACGCAGCGGACCTGCGCGCTGTTCGCCCACGGCGGCAAGAAACGCCGCTTGAAAGCGAAGATCAGGCGATGTTTCCAAGATCTCTCCCGCGCGCACCATCGCCATGCCTACGGCCCGACGCGCGCCGTGCCCGCCATCGCCGAGCCCGCGCAGCAATGCAGGCAGCGGCATGGAGGCGAGCAGCATGGCATCCATCATCTGCGACAGGACGGCGCGCAGCGCCAGCAGCAAAGCGGCGCGCGTTCGAAGCGCCTGCGCCTGGCCCAAGCCGATGCCGGCGGCGCAGGCCCCGGCGAGCGAGAGCAGCAAGATTCGGATCACCGTATCCCCTCCTCACGCTTCATGGAGCGCTTCGCCCCGCGCATCATAGCGGGACGCAATGCGTCCACGCCTTTGAAGCAGCACATATCCGCTGAATGCGCCCGCATCCATGAGCCCGCGCAGTTCAGGCCGGCTGCGCAGCGCCGTCAGCCCGTCCGCATGCGCGCTGGCAAGCACTGCCACGCCGCATCGCATCGCGTCAAGCACTGCCTGTGCGTCTGCTGCGCGCCCCAGCTCATCCGTCACAATCCAGTCCGGGTTCATCGCACGCAGCAGCATCTGCATGGCCTGTGCCTTGGGGCATCCGTCCATTACATCGGTACGGCTGCCGACCGGCATCTGTGGAACGCCGTCGATGACGGCGCACAACTCCGATCGCTCGTCCGCAACGCACACATGCTGTCCGCGCTGCGAGAGCTGGCGGATCGCATCGCGCAACACAGTCGTCTTGCCGCAGCCAGGCGGCGAGAGGATCAACGTGCTCCGCGGACGTCCCGACGCGTCAAAGAGCGCAGGCATCAGCCCGTCCGCCGCGCCCAGGATGGGACGAGCGATGCGGATGCACAGGGAACCGACCGTGTGCAGGCCGACGATGCGCCCCTCCTGTACACTTGCCCGGCCGCACAGGCCGACCCGGTGCCCGCCGCGCACCGTGACAAACCCCTGGCAGATCTCCTCCTGACGCGCGTATGCGGAATGATCGCACAGCGCCGCGAGCGTGGACTGCACCTCCGGCGCGCCGGGCCGCCAGTCGAGTTCGAACGCGCCCGATCGATCCGTCACAAATTCCACGCGCTGCCCTGCCCGCATCCGGATCTCCACCACCGACTGCGCCTGCGCTTCGCTCAGCTCCTGTGCGCGCCGCCGGACGGATGCAGGCAGATAGCGCAGCAGGTCGTCCCGCCAATCGCTCATGCGCGTTCCCCCTTTCGCCCTGCATCGTATGCAGCCCGTCCATGCTTCATGCCCCTATTCGAACAGCATCAGCCCCAACGCCGCGTATACGTTCCCATCCACGACGTCTTCCCTCCCCAAGTTTTCGCTTTCCCTGAATTGCAGCACCGCCTTGCTTGTCGCCGCTCCATAAATACCATCCGGTTCGCCGGCATACCATCCCAGCGCGCGCAGCCGCCGCTGAACGGCGCGCACATGCGAGCAGCGATCCCCTGGGTGCAGCGTGCGCAGGCCGTCGCCCAATTCGCCGTAAGGGCCGCCCTCGATGATGACCGTCGCCCCGTTGCGCACGCGCGCATAGAGCGCCTCGGCATCCCGGTTGTACATGCGAATGCATCCGTGCGACGCAAGGGAGCCGATAGAACCTGGACGGTTTGTGCCATGGATGCCGTATTCGCCCCACGGAACGTCCAGCCCCAGAAAGCATGTACCAAACCCTCCGTTCTCCGGGCGAAAGCGTCGGACGATGTGAAAGACGCCCAACGGCGACGGCGTCTCGGCCGTGCCCGCCGCGACGGGATAGCGGGCGACCTCTCTCCGGTCTTCATAGAGCGTGAGCGACATGCGCTGCACGTCCACGACGATCACCTGTTCCGGTGTGCGCGCGTGCGCACGCGCCGTGAACGCGAGAATGACCGCGCAGAGCAGCGCCGTGCAGAAAAGAATCCCTCGCCGCATGAACGCACCCCTCCTGGCAAAGCGTATGCGCCCGAAGACGCAAAATGCTCCGCCGCCGGCAGACAGCCGGCAGCGGAGCGTCGATTTTCTGTTTTGAGGATTCAGCGTCTGCGCCCTGCGCGAAGGGCCAGCTTGACGCACGCGCACGCGCACACGACGAGCAGCGTCACCACGGCGCTGGGTACAAGGCGCGCATACCATGGCGCGGATTGCGCGGCGTACAGGCCGGGATGCGCACGGTACGCCCAGTACAGGTATGCGCCGCGGCCGATCAGGGCCCCCACGAACGCCCCCATGACGGCGTTCAGCGCCCTGTTCAGCCCTGCGCGCACGGCTGCGCCCCCTCTTCATGCATGCCCTCAAGCATGCGCGCATGCTCTGTATCCCAGTCGCGCTTCATGTTGTGCGCGTGCTTTTTCAGGAACGCCTCGCTGAACTCTTCGGGTTGGATGCCATAGCAGAGCAGCACCGCGCCGAAGTACATCAGCACGTCTACCATCTCCTCCGTAAAATGCGCGCGCACGCCAGGATCGTCCATGATCGCCTCGTCGCCCATCTTCTTGATGATGTCGATGACCTCGCCGCACTCGCTCAGCATCCACAGCAGGTGATCGCCTCCCTTCTGCGGATAGACGCCGCCCCACTTTTCCCGGTACTTGTCCTGCAGCTCCGCCTGCGTGCGCAGAAGATCCTTCATTCCGATGTCCATGTCGCTCTCTCCTTTTATTTTATGCATTCGCCGCCTCGCGCGAGAGGCGTGCGACCAGTCGCTCCATGTGTTCCCGCGCCTGCGCGCCGGCCAGGGCCTCGCGCTGCCGGTCGGGCATGCCGTCGCCCATGAGCGCGACGAACTGGCTGACCTTCAGGCCCAGCGCCTCCTGCATGTCCTGATCCGACCCGCGCGGCGAGACGAGGTAGTAGCACAGCAGCGAATCCCGCTGGCCGATGCGGTGCGCCCGGTCCTCCGCCTGGCTGTGCACGGCCGGCGACCAGTCCAACTCGCCGAACACGACGCACGTGGCCCGCTGCAGGTTCAGCCCTGCGGCCGCGCGCAGCGACACGCAGCACAGGTCCGTTTGTCCGCCCATGAAGGCCCCGGCAGCCGCATCCTTTTGCGTCTGCGTCTCGCGGCCCGTGATGAAGACCGGCTTGAAGGCGCGCAGCTCTTTTTTATAGCAGTCCATCACCTGATGGTGGTGCGCAAACAGCAGCACGCGCTCGCCGCCCTCCAGCAGCGCGCGCACGAACGCACAGACGAACGGCGCCTTGGCCAGTCCCGTGGCCTGGCGCTCGCCCTGGCAGACCTGCTCTTCCAGCAGCGCGCGCTCGGACGCACCCAATTCCGCATCGTTGAGCCGCTTGGCCTTTTCCCACACCGCGCGCATGAGGCTCCTATAGAGCGCATCGTCCGCGTCGATCTCCTGCACCAGCCGCCGCTTGGGCGGCAACTCGGCGAGCACCTGGTCCTTCGTTCGGCGCAGCATCATTCCCTCACGGCGCAGATGCTCGCCCAGCAGGTCCGGCTTGGCGACCAGCGCGCTGCCATAGCCGTAGCACCATTCACGCGAGAAGCTCTCCCAGTCGCCCAGGAAGTGATAGTCCAGGATGTTGACGACGTTCCAAATCTCCCCGCCCTTGTTGTAGATGGGCGTGCCGGACAGGCCGACGACGTGCTCGCAGCTCTCGGCGAGCAGGCTTGCGGCGGAGTACTTTTCCGTCCCCGCGCGGCGCAGCTCCTGAATCTCATCGAAGATGACGGTCTGCATGCACAGCTTGGGCAACACGTCCTTCCATCCGCGCAGGAGCAAATAGTGCACGATATAGACGTCCGCGACGGGGAGTTCATAGGGCGTCAGGCCCCGCAGGACGTGCACGCGCACGCCGCCCGGCAGGCGCAGAAAGCGCTCGATCTCCCGCTCCCAGTTGCGCACCAAATGCGGGGGCACGACGAGCATGGCCGGCAACAGGCGCGTGGTCGCCAGCAGCGCGATCGCCTGAACGGTCTTGCCCAGGCCCATCTCGTCGGCCAGCAGCGCACGCGGGTTGGCCAGAAGCCACGCCAAGCCCTCCTTTTGAAACGGGCGCAATTCGCCCTCAAAGTATGCCTGCGGCGGCGTGGCCGTCTGCGGCATGTGCTGGGCGCGCAGCCGGGCCTGTGCGTATGCCCGCGCCTGCCCCAACGCCTCGTCCCAGCGCGCGACGTCGCGCTCGACCACCCGCAACGGGTAGCGCATCATCAGCCAGTTGAGCTCTCCGACGATGCGCCGATGCGCCGTGAAGCGCGCCTCGCCGCGGCCGTGGCCGTGGCAGCCTGGGAAGAGCCGCTTGGCCAGCTCCGTGACGCAGGGCTCCCCCTTGATCGTCCAGCAGCGGCTGCGCCGGTTGTAGCTGAGCGTGCCATAGTAATGCGCCGCCTCACCCACCGAGTGCAGATAGGCCGGCAGCGCTTCCGTATTCAGCGCATCGAATGTGTCCCTCATGGAAGGCTGATCCCCCATTGCCTGTTCAGGCTGACGACGCATATGGGCTTCCCGCCCACCGTGGCGGGCAGGTGTGCACTGCGCTCCACGACGAGCACGATGCCCTGGATCGCGTCGCTCCGTGCGTACCGGGTCAACTGGCGCAAGAGCGCGCTGCGGGCGGGCTTTCCCCGCTTGACCTCGACGCCCACACTGCCGCACAGGAAGTCGATGCGCCGTCCGCCGCCCAGATTGACCTCATGCGCAGCCTGCAGCCCTGCCTCTTCCAGTGCGCGTGCAACCTGAGCATGCAGCTGCATCTCGTTCTGTCCGGGGCCAGTGCGCAGCACACGGATTGCCCGTTCTACCCGGAGCATCTCTTCCAATTGCCCGCCCCCCTCGACCGTATATGTGCCACTTTACCATCATACCCGCGCGCTGTCAACCGTCCTCGCGCTTTTTTCGCGCGTCCTGCACGCCCTTTTTCCGCGCGGGCCTTGCAACAATCGTCATTTTGCTGTATGATGAACATATTCCATATCGATACCATCATCAGAGGAAAGGGGATTCCTACATGCCTCGGATTCGTCGTCTGCTCATCTTTGCGCTTCTTGCGCTCATCGCGCTTCTCCCTGCCGCCGGTGTTTTGGCCGAGGAGGCGATTCGTCAAGTGGATCCCAAGGTCGAAACGGACGCCAAATCCTACACATTGCGGCCCGGGCTGGCAACGGACATGACGCTCACCCTCAGCATGCCCGGCTTCCTGACCGTGCGCGCTCTGAGCGCAGATGAGGTCGAGCTGGAGACAATCTGCACAGACATGGAGTTCCCCAGCGGAAAGAGCGTCTTTTCTTGGAACGGCGAACATCCGGACGGCTCGTTCTACGATCAGGGCGAATACCAGCTCGGCTTCGTCCTGCGCGACGAATACGGCAATGTCTCCTCTGAAAAGCTCGTGAAGGTCGAAGTGGGTGAGCCCCGTCCTGTCGTCTCCAACGTATCCTTCAGCAACGAGAGCGCCAAGAAGCCTTGGACGTTTGACGTGACGCTCTCCATGGCCGGCTCCGTGCGCCTGGACATCTTCCGCACGAGCAACCTGCAAAGTCCTGCCTGCCAGATCGAGGTTTCCAAAAAGGCCGAGGCCGGCACCGCGACCATCGCCTGGGATGGCAAACTGGAGAGCGGCGATACCCTCGCGCCCGGTGACTATGCGGTTCGCGTCGTGCTGATCGACAAGGACGACGTCGAAAGCTACGACGAACTCGTATACATCACCGTCGTCGAGGAGGGAAAGAGCGTCATGCCGTACTTGACCGGCACCGAGCCCGCCGCCGAGGATGAAGCCGCTGGCGACGCTCAGGACGGCGAGGAACCCTCTGCCGGCGATGAGGAAGCCCGTGAGACGACGTCAAACGATGATGGCGAACAAAAAGGTGACAGCAACTCTGCCCTCGTCCTCAAGCCGGACGTGAACCTGCGCGCCAAGCCCACGACGGACAGCGTGCGCATCCTCTTCCTGGACAAGGGCGAATTTGTGACGGTGCTGGATACCGTGACCGCCGAAAACGGCGAGGTCTGGTACCACGTCTATGCACACGGCGGCTATGAGGGGTATGTCCGCGGAGACCTGCTGGAGCTGCAATAAATAAAGAAGATGTCGAAACGGCCCTTCTCTGCTACAGAGGAGGGCCGTTTCATGCGTTCGCGATGGCGCCCTTTGCCGTCTTGGGCCGCCGCTATCTCCCTGGCTCCGACGCAAAAGGCCCCGGCGCATGCGCAAAGCATTTCTGCTGGCCGTGTGGCCTCGCATCCGCAAAGCCCAAGGGCCCACCGCCTTCAACGGATGGCGGTAGGCCCTTCGACTTTCTTCAATATAGGGACTTTTCAATAGGCGCTTTCAATAGGCGCTTTCGTCAGATAGGTACTTTCATAATGAAAGGATTTAATATGGACGGTTTGCAATGGATGCTGTCAGCAGATTTTCTTTACAGCAGATCCTCTGTATGATTGCCTGCGACACAGACGCTTTCCCCCGCCATCCACATACATGGGTACGTCCACCGGCGCTCAATCCAGAATCACATATGCGAGCGCCTGGGCGCTTGCCGGCTTAATGCCCTGCGCATTCCACGCCGTTTCGATCTCTCCATCCACAACTGTGTTCAGTTCCACCGTGCTGCCAGACGGCAGTCCCAGATACGTCGCAGACAGCGTGTCAACAAACAGCAGATTGCCTGACGCATCGTAGAGCGCATAGACGACCATGATGCCGCGCGCCGTCTCCGACTGAGGGTTGGTGAGCGTAGCGGTGATCGTCGTACTCGTCTCGTTCTCATACAGCGTCCTCTGTTCAAACGAAGGCGTGCACGTCAGATAGGACACAGAGCCTTCCGACGCAGGGCTTGCGGAAAGATCGAATCGATAGCTGGCCACCGCGTCCGGCGTATCCATGTTGGTATACTCGCGCACGTACCCGATCTCTCCAGGGCCAAGCACGGAGGGATAGCAGTTGTACACCTGAGCGCTGTAGATCGTTCCTCCCTCGGCGTTGTATAGCTCCAGCGTTCCCCCATTGAGCACGATCGGCGCGTCGCCGGTGTTTTGCACCTCCGCGAAGTAATACGTGAAAAACACGTCGCCGTAGTCGTATGTCTGTGCCAGCTGACGGGTAATCGTCGCCTGCCCGTCCGCCAGCGCAGAGCCGGCGCAAAGCATCAGCAGCAAAGCGGCGCAAAGCGCAATCCATCCTTTTTTCATCTGTCTCTAGCCTCCTTGTTCGGGGTTTACCACATTGGGCTTCTATCACTATACCATAAAACCGTTCAAAGATGTACCCCTCTATGCGAAAAATCAAATCACAAATACGCCAATTCTTCAATAACATATTAAAATTTCAAAATATTTTAATTTTTTATTGACGTTTTCATTTCATTGGTCTATAATATCAACAGATGAAGAGATATTGGCAAAGCGCTTCATCCCGCAGCGCGCGGCGCTGCGGCATGTTCAGTCCATTCATTGAAAGGAGCGAACGCATCATGAAGAAATTTTTCAAGATCGCCGACCTGGACTGTGCGCACTGCGCCCTCAAGCTGGAGGATGCCCTACGCAAAATCGAGGGCGTCGAAAACGTGTCGGTCAACTTCCTTTCGCAGAAGCTGACATTGCAGGCGCCGGACGACCGCTTTGACGACGTGCTGCGCCAGGCCGTAAAGGTTTGCCGCAAGTCCGACTGCTCGGTGGTCTTGTAAGGCCCCATCAATAGGAGCGCTCATCCGCGCTTGATGCTGTTTGATGAAGGAGAGAAGAATTATGACCCCCAAACAACGGCGGTTGCTCGCGCGCATCCTTGCCGGCGGCGCGCTGTTCCTCGCGGCCAATCTGATGCCTGTGACGGGCTGGCTTCGAGTGGTTGTATTTCTCATTCCCTATGCGCTCGTGGGTTGGGACGTGCTGTATCGCGCTGCGCGCAACATCCGCCAAGGACAGGTGTTCGACGAGAATTTTCTCATGGCCGTCGCCACGCTCGGCGCGCTTGCACTGGGTGAATATGCCGAAGCGGTGGCCGTATTGCTCTTTTACCAAATCGGAGAGCTATTCCAAGGATATGCTGTCGGCCGTTCCAGGCGCTCCATCGCCGCGTTGATGGACATACGGCCTGACTACGCAAACGTCGAGCGCGGCGGCGATCTGGAGCAGGTAGATCCTGAGGAGGTCAAGGTTGGCGACGTGATCGTCGTAAAGCCCGGCGAAAAAGTGCCGTTGGACGGAACGGTGCTGGAAGGCGTCTCGACGTTGGATACCTCTGCGCTGACCGGCGAATCGCTGCCGCGCGACACAGCGCCAGGCGATGAGATCGTCAGCGGCTGCGTCAATCTGTCAGGAGCGCTGCGCATACGCGTCACGCAGCCCTTTGGAGAAACCACTGTAGCCAAAATTCTCGACCTGGTCGAAAATGCGAGCTCCAAAAAGGCACAGGCCGAAAACTTCATCACCAAGTTTGCGCGTTACTATACGCCTGCCGTTGTTGGCGGCGCCGTCGCGCTGTGCGTTCTGCCGTCGTTGGCGTTTGGCAACTGGGTAGAGTGGTTTAGGCGCGCGCTGACATTCCTGGTCATCTCTTGCCCGTGCGCATTGGTCATTTCGATTCCGCTGAGTTTTTTCGGCGGCATCGGTGGCGCCTCCAGGCGTGGCATCCTCGTCAAGGGCAGTAACTATCTGGAGGCCCTTGCCGAAGCCGGTATCGTGGTCTTTGACAAGACGGGAACCCTCACGCGCGGCAGCTTTGACGTGACGGCCGTACATCCCAGCGAAGTTTCGCCTGAAGATCTGTTGGAGATCGCCGCCCTGGCCGAGCTCCTGTCCGATCATCCGATCTCCCGGTCGCTGAAGGCGGCCTGCCGTCGCGACCTGGACCGCGGGCGCGTGCGCGACGTGACGGAGATCGCCGGCGAGGGCGTACAGGCGTATGTCGACGGCCGGCTGATCAGCGCCGGAAACGGAAAGCTCATGGACCGCGTCGGCGCTGCATGGCACGACTGTCACCGGACCGGCACTATCGTCCACGTGGCGGCCGACGGGCGTTATATGGGGCATGTGGTGATCTCCGATACCGTCAAGCCGGACGCGCAGCAGGCCATAAGCGGTCTCAGAGAGGCCGGCGTGCGCAAAACCGTCATGCTCACCGGCGATTCTGCCAAGGTCGGCGAATCTGTCGCCACTCAGCTCGGCCTGGATGAGGTGCGTGCCCAGCTGCTCCCCGCGCAGAAGCTTGAGCAGATCGAACGCCTGCTCGGTGAGCGGAAGGGACGGGAAAAGCTCGTGTTCGTCGGCGACGGCATCAATGATGCGCCCGCCCTCTCGCGCGCGGACATCGGCATTGCGATGGGGGCGTTGGGCTCCGCGGCAGCCATCGAGGCTGCGGACGTCGTGCTGATGGACGATCAACCCTCCAAGATCGCCACGGCGATCCGCATCTCGCGCCGAACGCTGCGCATCGTTCACCAGAACATTGTCTTCGCGCTATCCGTCAAGGCGCTCGTGCTCGTGCTGGGCGCGTTGGGCTTGGCCAACATGTGGGCGGCCGTCTTTGCGGATGTGGGCGTCTCCGTGATCGCCATTCTTAACGCCATGCGTGCGCTGCGCACCAAAAAACTCTGACGTGCGGCAAAGGGCCGGTTCCCTTACTTGGGGACCGGCCCTTTATATGCCTTTTCCTCGTAATATCGGCGCAGCTCCTCCTCATCTTCAATCTCCAGATCGCGCTCTCCTGCCAGGCGCTCGATATGATGGCGAAACTCGTGGCGTAGCGTGTCCCGCACGTGGCCCATGAGCTCTTCTTGCGTACAGCGGCCGAATACTTTTTTGAACGATCCGTAGAAGATGACGATGCGGCTGCCCATGACCGTACTGTACTGATACTCGCCGAGCGTATACAGATCGGCATCCAGGGCATGCTCGCTCAACTTGCTCTGCGGCAGAAGCAACACGCCGCCGTTAAGCTGGGCGTACAGCTCCTCCGGCAGCTCCTCCGCTGCCGCTTCCAGCATTTCGTGAAATTGCTCCAGCGATACCACCGTTTTTTCCTCCTCTCCCAATCGAATGGGTTCATCTTCCCTTCGATCTTTTTCACAATTCTTCTGTGACGGGTTCATCCTGCGGACATAGTTTGCCGGTATACTGATGCCATCAACAGGAGGTGATCCATATGATTGAAAAACTCGCTTCGAAGATCGCGCTTCGCCGTCCCAAGGCGTATCTCTTTCTCGCTTCGCTCGACGCGCGGTTTGGCATGGCGCTGCTTCCGCTTCCAGCGCTTGTGCGCCGTTTCCGTTGAGCGCTTCCCAAGGCAACCCGCCTTTTGACATAGATTTGCCCCGGCCGGTCGCATCGAACCGCCGGGGCCTTTTCATCTGTTCAGGCGCGACGCCGGTATGCACAACGCACTGCGGTAGAGCTTGTCCATTTTCCCCCGTCCGCGCGCCTCAATCCTCCGCCAGAGCGCGTTCGATCCGCTCGATCAACCCAACCCATTCGCGTGGAGAATGGGCGACATGGTCCGGCGTCTGCCCGGCATCTGCCGGCGTCATGTCATAGCGCGGGCTCCAGTCCAGCAGTATCGAAGTCATGCCCATGCAGTTGGCGCCGAGCACGTCGCGCTTGACGTTGTTGCCGATCATCACCGCGCGCCGCGCGTCCGACGGCGTGCAGTGCAGGCGCTCCAGCGCCGCACGGAACATGCGCGCGTCGGGCTTTTCGGCGCCCACCTCCTCGGAGATGGCCCGCGCGTCGAACACATCCCACAGCCCGAGCCGGCCGAGGATGTTCTCAAACGAGATGATGCGCCCGTCGGCGACGAGCGCGAGCGGGTGGCCGCGCCGCTTGATCTCCAGCACGGCCTCCACCGCGCCGGGGATCTCCTCGGCGCGCAGCACGTTGCCCGCGCCGTCAAACACCTGCGTCGACTCGTCCACGATCGTATCGCCGCAGTCAATGCAGACGATCAGCCTTTTCTTCATGCGCACCATCCATCCTGTACACGGAAATATTTCACTACACTATTCGTCAGCTCCGGCCGCATTTCCTGCCCCGGCGCGCAAAGAACCCGCGAGGCAATGCCGCCCCGCGGGCTTCCAATCACGGCGTATCCGCAGCCTGCGTACCGGATGACAGCTCCTGCGCGCGCGCCTCCTGCAACAGGTCGACGTACCACTCCAGGGGGATGTTCAGCTGCGCGATGGCCGTCGCGTGCTCCACGCCGACATAGCGCAGATGCCAGGGCTCGTAGGCGTAGCCGGTGATCTCCTCCCAGCCGCGCTTATAGCGGATGATGAACCCGAAGCGGTGCGCGTTCTCCGCGACCCAGATGCCCTCCGGCGATGCGCCGAACGACTCCTCCAGCCCGTCGTAGAGCGTGCTTTCGCCGTCGATGTCCATCGCCAGGCCCGTCTGGTGCTCGGAATGCCCCGGCTCGGCCACGAGCATGCTGGCGCGCGCCGTGCCGATCTCCCCCGTCCTGCGCTCATAGATGGCCTTCTGCGTCGCGTAGCTTCGGTATCCAGAGGTCGCGTACAGCGTATACCCCGCCTCCTGCGCGGCCTGAAACAGCGCCTCCAGCGCCGCGGCGGCCTCCGGGCGCATGTAGATGTTTTCGGCATACGCGGGCTTGGTCGGCGTCACGTCCGGCAGCACGAGCACGGGCTGTACGTCCGGCGCCCGGTGCTCCTTGTTGACGAGCAGGAGCAAACCCAGCGGATCGTCCTGTGGCAGGGCATATCCCCACGAGCCAAAGAGCACGGAGACGGTCGTCGCCAGTGCGGCGAAGGCCCGAAACGGCAGGATCATAGCATCAGTCCTTTCGCGGGATATTCCCCTGCATCCAACGGATCAGCATTCCGTTTCCGTGCCATCCTGCGCACTTTCTATTCCCTCGCACACGGCGTCCGGCCCCAGCGCGCGCACCAGGCGGGCAAGCGTCTCGTCATCGACGAGCGCGCGCACGCGCGTGCCCTCGGCCTCATAGCGCTCCTCAAGCACGCGATTTTCGTCGTGCAGACGCGACAGCTCCGTCGTGCGCGCATAGGGCACCATCAGCCACACGGGCCGCTGCAGGCGCAGCAGCTGGGCCGAGATGGCCTCCAGCAGCGCATCGATGCCATCCCCCCGCTTGGCGCTGATCGGGATGCCGCCTGGGATGTCGGGCAGCTGCTTGGCTGCATCCGCCTTGTTGAGCGCGTCGATCACGGGCTTGTCCTGCGCGCCCAGCGAGGCGAGCACGTCACGAACGACGTCGCGCTGCGCGTAGACCTGTTCGGAGGAGGCGTCGGACACCACGACCAGCAGATCCGCCAGCGCGGCCTCCTCCAGCGTGGAGCGGAACGCATCGACGAGCGCGTGCGGCAGCTTGCTGATGAAGCCGACCGTGTCCACGAGCAGGAACTCCCCGCCCTGCGGCGCGCGCACGCTGCGCGTGACGGGATCCAGCGTCGCGAAGAGCTTGTCCTCGGCCATGACACCCGCCTCGGTCAGCCGGTTGAGCAGCGTGGACTTTCCGGCATTCGTGTAACCCACCAGCGCCACGACGGGCACGGCATTGCGTTCGCGCCGCGCACGCCGGACCGAGCGCTGGGCGCGCAGGTCGTCGATTTCACGCCGCAGGTCGGTCATGCGCTTGCGGATGCGCCGCCTGTCCACCTCCAGGCGGGTCTCGCCCGGACCACGCGTGCCGATGCCGCCGCCCAGGCGGGACATGGACAGGCCATGGCCGATCAGGCGCGGCAGCTGATAGCTCATCTGCGCCAACTCCACCTGCAGCCGGCCCTCGCGCGACTGCGCGCGCTGGGCGAAGATATCCAAGATGAGCGCCGTGCGGTCCACGACCTTGACGCCCAGGATGTTCTCCAGGTTGCGCGTCTGCGCGCCCGTCAGCTCGTCGTCAAAGATCGCCAGGTCGACATCCAGCGCCTGGCAGTCCAGGGCGATCTCCTCGGCCTTGCCGCTGCCCACGTACGTCGAGCCCTCAGCCCGCGCGCGGCGCTGCAGCACGCTGCCCACCACTTTGGCGCCAGCCGTCTCCGCCAGCCGCGCAAGCTCCTGCAGCGACGCCTCGCTGTCCAAACCCACCAGATACGCGCGCTCCGGCCCGCCCGCCTCGGGCAAGGGCTCACCCTGAAGGACGCGCGCGTCCGATCGCAGGATCTCCTCCATCCACGCGCGCTGCGGTAGGCGCTGACGACGTCCGTCAGCTCCTCCTGGGGCACGCCCGCCTTGCACTCACCCAGAAAGGCGGCCTGCACGCCGGTGGGCTTGCCATCCCGCGCGCCCACGGCCGCCATCGCGTCAAAGCGCAGCGTGCGCAGGGAGCTGATGTCCACATCCGACAGACGGGCGTCTCCGCCGGGATGGGTGTGGATGCAGCGGATCATCGACAGGCGGCGGGCGTTTCGCCTCAGGTGCATATCCTTGAGCGGCACGCTCTCCAGCCCGCCGATGGTCACATCCAGCACCTCGCCGCTTCGGGAGATGTAGACGCTGATCTCCCGGTTGATCAGGCACGTATAGCGCGCGAGGCGCTCAAGCAGGTCCACCGGCGCAAACTCGCCCTCTTCGATCGCAACCTCGTAGAGCGTCTCGATCTCGGCGAGCAGCGAATCGCGAATTCCCTGCGTATTACCGTATAGCAAAAGCATCCTTCTTTCTGATAAAAGGGCGGATGTGCCAGCCATCCGCCCGGTGATCAATCCGCCTGCGCAGCTTCCTTTTGCGCCTGCTGCTTCTTCTGATAGTCCTCAATGGCCGCCTTGAGCGCCTCCTCGGCCAGCAGCGAGCAGTGCATCTTGACCGGCGGCAGCCCGTCCAGCGCCTCGGCGACCGCCTGGTTGGTGATCTTCAGCGCCTCTTCCACGGTCTTGCCCTTGACCATCTCGGTGGCCATGCTGCTGGTGGCGATCGCCGCTCCACAGCCGAACGTCTTAAACTTCACGTCGACGATCACGTCGTTTTCGATCTTGAGGAAGATGCGCATGATGTCGCCGCACTTGGCGTTGCCGACCGTGCCCACACCGCTGGCGTCCTCAATCTCGCCGACGTTGCGCGGGTTGCTGAAGTGATCCATGACCTTTTCGCTGTACATTTTATTTCAACGCTCCTTCCAGCATGTCCTGATACATGGGCGACATGTCGCGCAGCGTGCGCACGATCTCCGGCAGCGCCGCGAGCGTCGCATCCACATCTGCCTCGGTGTTATAATCGCCCAGCGTCAACCTGAGAGAGCCGTGCGCGATCTCATGCGGCAGGCCGATGGCCAGCAGCACATGCGATGGATCGAGCGAGCCGGAGGTGCAGGCCGAGCCGCTGGAACCCTCGATGCCGGCCAGATCCAAGCGCAGCAACAGCGCCTCCCCTTCAATGTACTCGATCGAGACGTTGACGTTGCCAGGCAGTCGGCGCGTGCGGTGGCCGTTGAGGCGCGCGTACGGGATTTCCTTCAGGATGCCGTCGATCAGCCGGTCGCGCATCGCCGTCAGGCGCGCGGCGTGTCCGGCGATGTCGGCAGTGGCCAGCTCGATGGCCTTGCCCAGGCCCACAATGCCCGGCAGGTATTCCGTGCCCGCGCGGCGCCCGCGCTCCTGCGCGCCCCCGTGCATGTACGTGTCGAGCTTGACCCCGCGGCGCACGTAGAGCGCGCCCACGCCCTTGGGGCCGTAGAACTTATGCCCGGAGAGTGAGAGCATGTCCACGCCCAGGGCGCGCACATCGACTTCGACAGCGCCGACAGCCTGCACGGCGTCGGTGTGCATGAGCACGCCGTGCGCACGTGCGATGCGGGCGATCTCGGCGATGGGCTCGATGGTGCCGATCTCGTTATTGGCCATCATCACGCTGACCAAGATCGTCTTGTCGGTGATCGCACGCTCCACGTCCGCGGGATCGACCAGGCCGTCGGCGTCGACGGGCAGATACGTCACCTCAAAGCCCTGACGCTCCAGCCACTGACAGGTGTGCAGCACCGCGTGGTGCTCGATCTGCGTGGTGATGATGTGGTTGCCCTTGGCGCGGTGCGCAAACGCCGTGCCCTTGATGGCCCAGTTGTCCGACTCGCTGCCGCCCGCGGTGAAGTAGATCTCGCCCTTGTCGGCGTTCAGCGCGGCGGCCACCTGTTCGCGCGCACGCTCCACGGCGCGGCGGGCATCGCGTCCCGTGCGATGGATGCTGCTTGGGTTTCCGTATACCTGGGTGAAGTAGGGAAGCATCGCCTCCAGCACCTCGGGCTTGGTCGCCGTCGTCGCGGCATTATCCAGATAGATGCTCATTGTGTCTCCTTTCCGGCCTTGTCCACCATGCGTCTTTGATCGTCAATCATATCCTGCAGCGTCACGGCGTAGAGCACATCGTCGATGCTCTTTGACAGGCGTTCCCAGACGACGCGGGTCGGGCACGCGCAAGAGCGCTCACATCCCCGCTCGTCAGTCAGGCAATCTGCCAGAAGGATGGGCCCTTCCAGCACGTGCATCAGCTCGCCCATTGTGATCTGTCCGGGCGCCTTGCCGAGCATGTAGCCACCCTGTGCGCCGCGTACGCTCTCCACCAGACCTTCACGCCGCAGCAGGCCCATGAGCTGCTCAAGGTACTGCTCGGGAATGCTCTGGCTCTCCGCAATGCTCTTGAGCGGCTGCGGCCCCTGTCCGTAGCGCGTGGCCAGTTCGAACATCGCGTGGATGCCGTAGCGCGCGCGCGTTGAAAGCTTCATGTGCCGTCTCCTCTCGCCGAATCTTGATTGTTTTTATCGGAATTGCATGCATATCCTATCATGCGCGCCTTTTCTTGTCAATAGGCGTCGCTTTAATTTTGACTAAATTCATCAGAAATAAACGCCGGATGCACGTCAGCGCACAAAAACCCGCCGTTTCTCTCAAACGGCGGGCGGATAGAGCAAACGTTTACAGGCGCGTGACGCCCTCATACAGCGGAAAGGCTGCGCACAGCCGTCCGACGCTTTCGCGCACCTGCGGCAGGGCGTCTTCCTTTTCCCGCACGACGCGCGCGATGAGGCCGGCGATGGTGCGCATCTCTCCCTCCTTCATGCCGCGGGTGGTCACGGCGGGCGTGCCCACGCGAATGCCGCTGGTGACGAAGGGGCTGAGCGTCTCCTTGGGGATGGTGTTCTTGTTGACGGTGATGTTGGCCTGACCGAGCAGAGACTCCAGCTCCTTGCCGGTGACGCCGGTGCCGGTCAGATCCAGCAGCATCAGGTGGTTGTCCGTACCGCCGGAGACGAGGCGGATGCCCTCGTCCTGCAGCGCCTGGGCCATGGCCTTGGCGTTGAGCACAACCTGGTGCTGATAGGCCTTGAACGAGGGCTCAAGCGCCTCCTTGAAGCACACGGCCTTGCCCGCGATGACGTGCATGAGCGGGCCGCCCTGCGTACCCGGGAAGATGGCCTTGTCGATCGCCTTGGCATAGCGCTCCTTGCACAGGATCAGGCCGCCGCGCGGGCCGCGCAGCGTCTTGTGCGTGGTGCTGGTGACAAAGTCCGCATAGGGCACGGGGCTGGGATGCTCGCCCGCCGCGACCAGGCCGGCGATGTGCGCCATATCGACCATGAGCAGCGCGCCGACCTCATCGGCAATGTCGCGCAGGCGTTCAAAATCAATCACGCGCGAATATGCCGAAGCGCCTGCGACGATCATCTTCGGATGGCATGAACGCGCGATACGCAGCACATCGTCGTAGTCGATGACCTCCTCATCCTCCGTGACGCCGTAGGGAACAAAGTGAAAATACTTGCCCGACATGTTCACCGGACTGCCATGCGTCAGGTGTCCGCCGTGAGAGAGGTTCATGCCCATGACGGTATCGCCCGGTTCGAGCATCGCGAAGTATACGGCCATGTTGGCCTGTGCGCCGGAATGCGGCTGCACGTTGGCATGCTCCGCGCCGAACAGCTCCTTCACGCGATCGCGCGCGAGGTTTTCTACGACGTCCACATACTGACAGCCGCCATAGTAACGCTTTCCAGGATACCCTTCTGCGTATTTGTTTGTCAGATGGGAGCCCATTGCGGCCAGCACCGCGTCGCTGACAAAGTTTTCCGACGCGATCAGCTCGATATGCGCGCGCTGGCGCGCCAGCTCATCTTCCATCGCCTGTGCAACCTGCGGATCCACCGCGCGCACGGCAGCAAAGTCAATCATGGTCATCGCACCTTTCGTCCTTCGATGAGCCTATTATATCGAAAGACGCGCGCCTTGACAAGGGGGTAGCCTAACAGACGGTGGACAGCTCGATCTTCAATTCCGTCTCGGGGATGGTCGGATGCACCGCGCCGGTGCAGATGCATGCGGCGTCGACGGCGGGCAAAAGGATTGACACACGCGTTCCCTTTCCCAGGGCGCTGTCCACCTCGAGATGTCCGCGCATGCCTTCCACAAAGCGGCGCGTCACGGCCAGGCCAATGCCCCGCCCGTTGCCAGGCAGTGGGCCATCCAGACTTGCGCGCCCTGAGAGCAGCCTACGGGCCTGCGCCTTGCCCATACCGCGTCCGTCGTCCTGAACCGTGAGGATCATGCCCTGTGCGCTGCGCTCGGTATGCAGGACGATCTTCCCGCCGTCGGTTGAAAACTGTATGGCGTTGGAGATCAGGTTGAGCGCGCAGCGCAGCAGCTTGTCCCCGTCGCAGACGATCCAGCCCGTTTGTTGCGCCAAATCGACCTGAAGCTCCCTATTGCATGCCGTCAGGCGCGTGCCAATCGCCTTCGCCAGCGCGGACGTCCAGCTGTTCAGGTCGATCGCCTCCTGTCCAAAGCGCAAGAGGCAGCGTTCAATGCGCGCCAGGTCGCAGAGATTGCGAAACAGGCGAAGGAATATGCACAAGTCGTGCACCGCCTCATCGTTACATCCTCTCTCCCGGCACATCGTCTTGAGCGCATCTCCCAGCGGCGCCACCATGGCGTCTCCCGTTTCCGCCAGGCGGCGTGTGAGTCGCTCGTCCTTGTCCGCCGCAATGCGCGGCAGGCGGTTGATCTTCTCCAATACCTCCGGTGCGGCGCAGTACAGCGCCCCATGGGCCTGAACAAAGCGTTGGGCCTCTTGCGGATCGGTCATCTTGATCCAGCCGTACGGCAAGTTTTCTCCGTGGTACATCTTTTGATCGCTCCTTCAAAAGAGCTGCATTGTCTATATTTATTATAGCAAACTCTCCCCCACTTGCAATACCAAATAGCAAAAAACATACGACCAAAAGAAGTATTTTGAAAAAAGGCAAAGCGGACACCGCGAATTACGCCGGTGTCCGCCATTGGCACGACAGTACTGTAAGGGCTCAGGCCAGGCAACCCCGCGGCACATGCCGCAAAGCGCTTATTGCTGCTTCCTTCCGGACCTGACAAGGTTCACGCCGCGCCATTGCACGGGACCCGTCCGTCATCGCCCTTACAGCCTTTTTATTGTAGACGATTTTTCGAAGGAAATCAAGCCTTTCTTTTGGAATTTTGCTTTACAGGTCCATCACCAGCAGGTGGGTGACGCGCCGGTCGTCCTCTTGGGCATCATACCCCCAGCTGACGATCGCGGCCTGACCATCCGATCCGACGGGCAGCAGCTGCCAGGCTGCCCCCATCATATCCTGTTCGTCCGCGCCCTGCGGGTAGCGCTCCGTCAGGCCGCCGTCCGCGTCGCAGAAGAAGATGCCCAGATGGCGGGAGGGCGTATAGGCGTTGACGTCGTGGCGCGCGGCGAAGACAAAGCCGTCGCCGGAAGGAATGGGCGCGGTCACGCTCAGCGCCAACGCGGTCTGTATGCGCTCCGACGTCCACAGGACCGTGCCGTCCGCCTCGAAGGCGACGAGGCAGACCGTCTCGTCCTCCCCGATTCCGGCAGCCAGGAAACTGCCATCCGCCTGCTGCAGAGGCGTGCCCAGCGTCATGCCCTCCAGCCCCGCAAGGGACGCCCGGCCGGTGATGTTGCCCTGCATGTCCAGCGTCCACAGAACGGGCGAATTGCCGCTGCGGCCCTGGGCGATGTAGCCCTCCTGCGTCGGGTACAGGCGCACGGCGCAGCCGGCGAACGCCTCGAACGTATGGGCCCAGACGACCTGACCCGCCGCGTCCAGCTGGGCGAAGAACGGCGTGTTCGTCTGGCCCAGGGCCGCCATGAGCAGGAAGCCCTCGTGGCCGGTATAGGGGAAGTTCTGATCTTCATCCTCCGACTGCACGCCCGACATCTCCAGCGTCGTGGGCAGCGACAGGGTTTCAAGCACTTCGCCCTGCGCGCTGAGGCGTACCTGCCGGTACGGGCCGCAGGTGAACACATCCGCGCTGACGTAGAGCAGGATGTCGCCGTTTGCGAGCTGTACGGCGCCGTCCACCGCAGCCCCCTCCTCCGGCAGCGTCAGGCTCCAGCGCTCCTCGCCCTGCGCGTCCACGCACGTCGCATAGGGGATCGGGTCGTCGCTGCTCTGCGAGTCATTGTCGCCGTGCAGCCTGCCATAGTGGAGCAGCGTGCCGTCTTTCAGCGCCATGGAGCCCTCGGGCAGATACGCGCCATCGATGGGATGCAGCGCCGCCTCCAGCGCCTCCAGCTGCGCGCGGTGTTCGTCGAGGAACGCCTCGCCGCCGACCTGCTCCGCCTCCGCTTGCGCCCGCTGCGCGTCGGCGTTCTCCTGGGGCGAGGTGATGAACCGGTATCCGTCCGCACTGCTCAGGATGCGTCCATCGCCCGCGACGTAGCAGGTGTAGTCATATGCGTAGTCGGCGATCCCGCCGTCCTCATCGCGCGTGACGAAGTATACGGTGTAATACGGGTCCTTGTACTCGGCCTCGGCGCGGTACACGCCGTAGTCGATCAACGCGTCGTAGGCGTCCATCTCCGCCGGGTCCACGCCGAACGCCTCCGCCGCCGCGGCGCGCGCGGCCTGCTCGGCCTCCTCGGGCGAAATGACGTCCTCGCCCGGCAGCAGGTACAGGTCCGTGTCGTAGCCCAGCAGGCCCAGCTCGAGCATCATCCCGGTATACCAGGCCTTTTCCTCGAGCGTCCACTCGGTCTGCGGGCCCATCTCGGTCGTCAGGATGCTCTCGATGCCGATGTTCTCCAGCATCCAGGGCTCCGTGACGCCGCCTCCGTAGCGCTCGAGCATGAGCGCGTCGAGCGCCGCCTCGCGCGCATCGTCGTCCATGTCGCCCTCGAGGATGGCCTGCACGTCGCCCTCCGCGGCGACGATGCCGTTTTCGACCATCATGTCGAGCACCTCGACCTTTTCCTCCAGCGACCACGCGTTGTAGTATCCGCTCTCCAGCTGTAGCCGGGCGACGTCCTCAAAGAACGTCCTGGAGATCGTAAAGGCCAGCGCCGTCGCCGCGGTCGCGACGATCAGCACGATGGCGAGCACCAATCCGACAGACAGTTTCCGTTTCACAGCGCTTTCCTCCCTTTGCTGAGGCAGTGCGTGAATCGTGCGCAGCATCCGCTGTTCAAAGGCCGGGTCCATCGCCGGGTAGAGGCGTTGAAGTTCCTGCGCCTGGATGATTCGCTTTTTCATTCAAACCTCACCTCCGACAGCCGTCTTTCCAGCGCGCGCCGGGCGCGGTACAGGCGATTCTTGACCGTCGTGACCGGCACGCCCAGGGACGCGGCGATCTCGCGCTCGGAATATCGCTCCATGTAGCGCAGCAGCAGCGGCGTTCGCAGCTTTTCCGGCAGGCCGTCGATGGCCTCGTACAGCCCCAGGTCTTCCGGGATATGCTGCGGCGCCGGCTCCGCCACGCGCTCGGCGGGGAACACGCGCATGCGCGAACGCTGGATGTTGCGGCATTCGTTGATGACGATGCGCGTGATCCAGGCGCGCAGGCTCTCCGGCCTGGCCCTGTTGCGGGCGGCCCACGCCCTGAGCAGCCCCTGCTGCACGGCGTCCTGCGCGTCGGCCTGCGCGTGCAGGATGCTCATGCTCAGCCGGTACAGCCTGGGAAGCATCGCGGACGATTCACGGGTGAACGTAGCGTCGTCGACCATGGTCTACCTCCGAAGGATGTGCGTTCGGAAAGGTTGCGGTCCGGGAACCGCGTTCAAGGATCCTTTCGCCTTGAATACGGTTTTGCCGCCGCAGAAGTTTCATGCGCGCAACAAAAAAAGGAGGAAAATTTCCGATGGCGGAAGTTTTCCTCGGGAGATGGGATCAAATCGTCAGCAGGCCCTTGTCCGCCATGCGCCGCACCGCGCTGGCGATGCCCGCGCGCCCGTGCGAGAGCGTCAGGCCGCCCTGCATGTACACGGCGAAGGGCTCGCGCATCGGCGCGTCGGCGCTCAGCTCGATGGACGCGCCGGAGACGAACGTGCCGGCGGCCATGATGACCTGGTCCTGATAGCCAGGCATGGCCCAGGGCTCGGGCAGCGCGAAGCTGTCCACGGGCGAGGCCATCTGGATGCCCTCGCAGAAGGCGATCAGGCGCTCGGGCGTCTCCAGGCGCAGCGCCTGAATGATGTCGCTGCGCGCGTCGTCCACGCCGGGATGCACGGTGAAGCCCAGCCGCGAAAACACCGCCGCCGCCAGCACCGCCGTCTTGACCGCCTGGCACACGACGTGCGGGGCGAAGAAGAATCCCTGATAGAACGGCTGATAGCCGTACGCATAGGAGCCCACCTCGCGGCCGATGCCCGGCGAGGTCAGGCGGCAGGCGATGCGCTCGATCAGGTCGTGCCGACCCGCGATGTAGCCGCCCGTGGGCGCCAGGCCGCCGCCCGCGTTCTTGATGAGCGAGCCGACCATTACGTCCGCGCCCACATGCGTGGGCTCCTGCACGTCTACAAACTCGCCGTAGCAGTTGTCGACCATGACGATGGCGTCGGGCTTGCGCGCGTGGATGGCGCGCGCGGCCTCGCCGATCTGTCCGACCGTCAGCGCGGGACGCCAGGCGTAGCCGCGCGAGCGCTGGATCATCACCACGCGCGTCCGGTCCGTGATCGCGTCGCACACGGCGGGCAGGTCGATCTCGCCCGCGCCGGTCAGCTCGACCTGTGCATAGCCGACGCCCATCTCCGCCAGCGAGCCGTCGCTCGCCCTGGAGATGCCGATGACCTCGTCCATCGTGTCGTAGGGCATGCCGACCGCCGAGAGCAGCTGATCGCCGGGCCGCAGCAGGCCGAACAGGCAGACGGCCAGCGCGTGCGTGCCGGACACGAACTGCGGCCGCACCAGCGCGTCCTGCGCGCCGAAGGCCTGCGCGAACACGCGCTCGAGCGCGTCGCGCCCGATGTCGTCATAGCCGTATCCGGTCGTGGCCTGAAAGTGCTGCACGCCCACGCGCTGCGCCTGCATGGCCGCGAGCACGCGCTCAAAGTTCTCCGATTCGATGCGCTCCAGCTGCGCAAACCGCCCGGCGCAGTCCTCCTGCGCCCCATCGATCAGCGCCCGGAGCCTCTGCTCCTGCGCATCCGTCCACTCGCTCATGGCTGCATCTCCTTCAATTCATCCAAGTCCGCGCGCACGCGCGCGACAAAGGCCTCCTCCAGCTCCTGCGCGGAGGCATAATCTTCCCAGCGGATCCACCGCACGCGCGCGTCGGCGCGAAACCAGGTCATCTGCCTCTTGGCATACCGGCGCGACTCGCGCTTGATGAGGCGCACGGCCTCGTCCATGCCGTAGGCGCCGCGCAGCGCAAAGGCGATCTCCTTATAGCCGATCGCCTGCATCGCGCCCTCGTCCTCCGGCCACAGGCCGCGATCCGTCAGCGCGCGCACCTCGCGCTCCAGGCCGGCGACCATCATCTCGTCCACGCGCGCATCGATACGCGCATACAGCCGCTCCCGCTCCATCTCCAGGCCATAGATCAGCGGCGCGTACCGCTCGTCCGGCACGCGGTCGTCCTGGCGCTGCGAGATGGGTTTGCCCGTCACCTCGTAGACCTCCAGCGCGCGCACGACGCGGCGCACGTCGTTTTCGTGCAGCCGGGCGGCGCTGACGGGATCGACGGATGCAAGCATCGCGTGCAGGCGGGCGCGCCCGCCCGGCGCTGCGGCGACGGCATGCAGCCGTTCCCGAATCGCCTCGTCGCCCGTGGCCTCGCCCAGCGTCATGCGGTAGGTCAGGGCGTTCAGGTACAGCCCCGTGCCGCCCACGAGCACCGGCAGGCGTCCGCGCGACGCGACCTGTTCAATCGCGCGGGCGGCCTCCTCGCGATAGCGGGAGACGGTGTACGCCTCGCCCGGATCGGCCACGTCCAGCATGTGGTGCGCGACGCCGCCGCGCTCGTCCTGCGTGGGCTTGGCCGTGCCCACGTCCATGCCGCGGTAGATCTGCATGGAGTCCATGGAGATCACCTCGCCCGGGATCCGTTGGCACAGCGCGACGGACAGCCGCGTCTTGCCCGAGGCCGTCGGCCCCACAATCGCCACGATGGGCAGGCCCATGCGCCCCACCTCCGTCAGTTGTTGATGCGCCTGAAGCGCTTCTCCAGCTCACTGCGCGTCAGGCGCACGACGAGCGGCCGCCCATGCGGGCAGGTCGGGGGCGCGTCCGTCTCCTCCATCTGGCGGATGAGCGAGGCGATCTCCTCCTGCGTGAGCGCGTCGCCGCCCTTGACCGCGCGCTTGCAGGCCATCTGCAGGATGGCCTCGCGCCTGCGCTCCCGGGTGGCCAGCACGCGCAGCTCGCCCAGGCGGTCGAGCATCTCGACGAAGGCCGCCCGCGCCTGGGGCTCGCCGAGCACCACGGGCACCGCGCGGATCTGATACGTATCCTCCCCGAACGGCTCAAACGCGAAGCCGGCCGCCTCGATCTCGGCCCGGTACTGCTCCAGCCGGTCGCGCTCCTGCGGCGTGACGGGCACGACCTGCGCCACGAGCATCTGCTGCGAGCCCGTCCCCTGGTCCAGCGAGCGCATGAGGCGCTCGTAGAGGATGCGCTCGTGCGCGGCGTGCTGGTCGATCAGCAGGAGCTCCTGCCCCCGCTGTACGATGACATACGTGTCAAACGCCACGCCGATCACGCGCGGCGGCCTTTCGGTCGGAGCGGCGGCCATGTTCTGCTGCTGCGGCGGCGTCTCCGGCTGCACGGGGGCGGCCTGCGCATCCGGCGCGGTCTCGACCGGCTGGGGAGCCAGGCGCGCGCTCATCGCGGAAAAAGCTCCGACGCCGGGCACGTTGCGCAGGGTATGCGCCCGCTTTTCCGGGCTGCCAAAATAGGAGGTCACCACGCGCGCAAACGCCGCGGCCTCCCCCTCCGCCGGCTTCACGGGCACAGTTCTGGGCGCCGGTGAGACCGAGCGGGCGGGCTCCGGCTGTGCGGGCGGCTCCGGCTGCGCGGGCGGCTCCGGCTGCGCGGGCGGCTCCGGCTTGTGTTCCGGCGCCGGCACGACGCGCACGCTCGCCACCGGCTCCGGATCGTTCGAGAGCGTCATCTCGGGCGCCTGGGCAAACGCCCCGGTCTCAAACCCGCCGCGCACCGCGGCGAACACGCTGTCATAGACGACGGGTTCGCTGGAAAAGCGCACCTCCAGCTTGTTGGGGTGCACGTTCACATCCAGCATGGGGCCGGGCATGGACACGTGCAGCATGCAGATCGGATAATGCCCGACCGTGACCCGCTCGCGGCAGGCGTCCTCCAGCGCCTGGGTGAGCAGGGCGTTGCGCACGTAGCGTCCGTTGAGGATGAACGTCTGATGCGTGCGGTTGGCGCGCGCCAGCGGGCCGACGCCGACCAGGCCGCGCACGCCCACGCCGCCCTCGCCGCGCACGTCGATCAGCTGGCGGGCGACGTCGCGGCCGTATACGCTCAGCGCCGCGGCGCGCAGGTCGCCGTTGCCGGGGCTGGCATAGATCTGCCGGTCGTTGTGCGTGAGGCGGATGGCGACCTCGGGGTGGGCGAGGATCATGCGCAGGATCATGTCGGCCACGCGCGCGCCCTCGGTCGCCGGCTTTTTGAGGAATTTGCGGCGCGCGGGCGTGTTGTAGAACAGCTCGCGCGCGACGATCGTCGTGCCCTCCGGACTGGCTGCGTCGGAGATGGACGTGATGACGCCGCCCTCGTTGATCACGCGCGTGCCCGACTCGTCGCCGCGCGTGCGCGTGGTCATGGTGACTTTCGAGACCGCGGCGATGGAGGCCAGCGCCTCGCCGCGAAAGCCCAGCGAGCGCAGGTCGAACAGATCGTCGGCCCGGGTGATCTTGCTGGTCGCGTTGCGCTCAAAGGCCATGCGCACGTCCTCGCGCCGGATGCCGCTGCCGTTGTCCGTGACGCGCAGATAGCTGATCCCGCCCTCGCGGATCTCGACCGCAACGGCGCGCGCGCCCGCGTCGATGCTGTTCTCGACCAGCTCCTTGATTGCGGCCGCCGGGCTCTCCACGACCTCGCCCGCCGCGATCTTGCCGACGATGTCGGCATCCAGCTTGCGAATCGGCCTGTATTCCATCGCGCGCTCCTTTCATGTCATGATCGGGTTGCGGTTCTGTCGTCATTGAATGCGGCGCGCCTCTTCGCGCAGTTTGAAGATCAGGTTCATCGCGTCAATGGGCGTGAGCGCCATGACGTCGATGGCCTTGAGCTCCTCGACGATGTCCATCGCGCCACTGTCAAAGAGCGTCATCTGCGCGGGGCCCTCCTGCGGCTTTTCGCCGATGATGTTCTGTCCAATGCTCAGCTGGTTCTTGTCGCGCGTCTCCAGCCGGGCCAGGATCTCATGCGCGCGCAGGAGGACCGGGCGCGGAATGCCCGCCAGGCGCGCGACATGGATGCCAAAGCTCTTGTCCGCGCCGCCGGGGACGATCTTGCGCAGGAAGATGACGTCCTCTCCGTGTTCCTTGACCGCGATGCGGAAATTCACCACGCCGGGCAGGTGCCCCTCCAGTTCGCTGAGCTCGTGGTAATGCGTGGCAAACAGCGTCTTGGCGCCGAGGATCTTTTTGTCGGCCATGTATTCGACGACCGCCCAGGCAATGCTCAGCCCATCGAACGTGCTCGTGCCGCGGCCGATCTCGTCCAGCACGATCAGCGAGCGGGCGGTGGCGTTCATCAGGATGTGGGCCAGCTCGCTCATTTCGACCATGAACGTGGACTGGCCGCTGGCCAGGTCATCCGACGCGCCCACGCGCGTGAAGATGCGGTCCGTCAGCGCAATGCGCGCCGTGCGCGCGGGCACGAAGCTGCCCATGTGCGCCATGAGCGTGATGAGCGCGACCTGGCGCATGTAGGTGCTCTTGCCGGCCATGTTCGGGCCGGTGATGATGAGCATGCGGTTTGCGTCCGCATCCATGTGCGTGTCGTTGGGGACGAACTGTCCGCCCTCCATGTTCTGCTCGACGACGGGATGACGGCCATCCTCGATGTCAATGCTTCCATCGTCCGTGATCTCGGGGCGCGCATAGCCGTACTCGACCGCGGCGAGCGCGAGCGAGAGCAGCGCATCCAGCGTCTTGAGCGCCTGCGCTGTGGCCTGCAGACGGCCGATGTGCTCTGACAGGCGCTCACGGATGTCGGCAAAGAGCTGCTGCTCCAGGCGCAGCGAATGCTCCTGCGCGCCGAGGATCTGCTCCTCGAGCTCGTGCAATTCCGGCGTGACATACCGCTCGCTGTTGGCCAGCGTCTGCTTGCGCGTATAGCGATACGGCACCTGCGCGTAGTTGGACTTCGTGACCTCGATGTAGTAGCCGAACACCTTGTTGTAGCGAATGCGCAGGTTCTTGATGCCCGTCTCCTCGCGCTCTTTGGCCTCCAGCTCGGCCACCCACTGCACGCCCTCCTTGGACGCGCGGCGCAGCTTGTCCAGCTCCTCGTTGTAGCCCTCGCGAATGATGTTTCCGTCGGAGATCAGGGGCGGCGCGTCCGGATTGATCGCGCACAACAGCAGATCGCGCACATCCTCGACGGGATCGAGTTGCTCGAGCAGCTCGCGCAGCATCGCGCTCTTTCCCTGCGCAATCAGGGCGCGCACCTGCGGAATGCGCGACAGCGACGCGCCCAGCGAAAGGCAATCGCGCGCGTTGATGCTCCTGTAGGAGACGCGGCTGAGCAAGCGCTCCACGTCGTACACGCCGCGCAGCTCCTCAAAGAGGGACTGCGCCATCATCGGGTCGTCCTTGAGTTCGGCGACGGCGTCGAGCCTGCGCTCGATGTCATCCCGCACGCAAAGCGGCTGTTCGATCCAGGTGCGCAGCGTGCGCCCGCCCATGGACGTGGCGGTCTTGTCCAGCAGCGCAAGCAGGGACCCCTTGCGCTCGCCGCGCAGGGACTCCGTCAGCTCCAGGTTGCGCCGGGCCGTGCGGTCCAGCGCCATGTACTGCTCGCGGCGGTACAGGCGCAGGGTGGCGATGTGCTCCAGGGCGTTCTTCTGCGTGTCGCCCAGGTAGCGCATCAGCGCGCCGGCAGCGCGCGCGGCCATCTTCAAGTCGCGCAGGCCGAACACGTCCAGCGAGGCGACGTGAAAGTGATGAAGCAGCGCCTCCTTGGCACTGCTCAGGCGAAATGCGCCCTGCGCATACGGCGAGACGGGCACCTGCGCGCCCAGGGAATCCGCCAGCGCCATGGCGCCCTCGTCGGCGATGATCTCACGCGGCGCGATGCGCGCCAGCTCGTCCGCCAGGCGCGAGGCGTCGGACTCATAGGTGAAGAACTCGCCCGTGGACACATCCGCAAAGGCGACACCCG
>CALVNS010000022.1 GCA_944349855.1 uncultured Eubacteriales bacterium
GTTTTTTTATCATTTTCACCGCCATAGGCTTTTTTGAACCACTCGCCTAGCGAGTGGTTTTCTTTATACAAAAAACGCCTGTCATGGAAGCCATGCGCTTCCATGACAGGCGTTTTGGGCAGATTCTCGGCTGGCGTTCAGCGGTAGCCAGTGCCGCCGCAGAAGCTGCAATGTCCACTGCCGGCGGGGCGGCAGGACGTGCAGTCCTGTTCAACCCGCTCGGTGGTGCCGGGCAGGGTCTTGTACAAGCGTCCCGTGCCGCCGCAGCGAGTGCAATCCCCGCTGCCGCCGCAGGCGCTGCACTGCTGCTTCCCGTCGGCGCTAACGGATGCCTGCGCGCCGGTCATCTCGGCGTCCGCAAGCGAGACGGCCATCAATACCTCCAATTCGCGCGGCGCAGTGGCAAACTGGGCGCAGGCGTACAGCACCGCCGTCTCGCCGTCCGCGTACATCACCCGGACGTTGAGGCGCTTCATGTCGCCGCCCATGCCCAGGACGGGCACGACGTATTCGCTGCCGTGCCACGCAGCGAACATGGTGGGCCATGTGTAGGACGGCATGTCGTCAAACCGCCCGCCGTCCTTGACGGCATAGCTGGATTCCACGATGAAGTCCTCTTCCGTATAGATCTGCCCGGTCGCGATGTCCTGGGAGAGTGGGAAGTAGCATTGGATGTATGCGCCGCCCCGGTCGTCTTCCACCCAGAACTCCAGATGGCTGCTCTGCGTGTCGTAGACGGCCCGGGCGTTGTACATCGACGCCGCCCCGTCCTGGACGACCATCGCCTGTCCAGGCGCTGCCTGCAGCGCGCCGTCGTCCGTGACGAAGCTGCCGTCGCTCAGGCGGTACAGGCCGGCGGCAAACGAATCGCCCACAAAGCCCGTGTCCGCCGAGGCGCTGCCATAGCGGTAGCCGCCGTCGCGCGCGGTCAACGCCCGGTCGTAGTAGATGTAACCCTCCAGGTCATCGCCGTCGATGGTGCCGTAGATCATCACGTTACAGGGGATGTCGCTGAATGTACCCCGGATCTCGCTGCCATACAGGGACGCAGATCCGGTATAGCGCAGGCAGAAGTCGAAGAACGTATCCCGCATCTGTTCGTAGTAGGGCGTGCCCACCAGCTCAAAGGGATACGCCGTGCACAGCAGGTCCACATACGCCTCCAGAACGCGGTAGTCCGAGGCTGTGCCGTCCAGCGACCGCGTCATCGCGCCGTCGCTCTCGCCCAGCGAGCCCACCTCCAGCCCATCGGCATAGTATTCCAGCGCCATCAGCTCCGCATCGCCGGGCGCGGTCGCGGTCGACGTCAGCGGCTGCGCGACCAGCTCCTGCGCGCTGCCAGCGCCCTGCGCGGATTCCTGGCTGGCCTGGGCGCTCTGATCGCCGCTCACCGGATTCAGGCCGTCGCTCCACGCCCAGCCGATCTCGGTATAGTCCCACGTTCCATGGGTGGAGGCATGGAGCCACAGGTGGCAGCCCTCTTTTCCGGGCAGGGACTCCACCGCCGCCGAGCCGGTATAGCTGAAGCGGTAACTCCAGGCATAGCTCCCCTCTTCCTCCTGAAACGACGTATCGGACAGGATGAAGGGGTATGTCCCCACTAGGAAGATCGCGTACTCATCCAGAGCGCTCCTGCTGTCCAGTTTCTCCACGCGCAGGCTCGCCGACCATGCGCCGTCCTCCTCTGTGACCGTCGCAGCGCCGTCGTCCAGCCCCCAGTAGGCGAGCGGGGACAGGAAGCTGCCATCGTCGGAAGCGGTCGCAAGGCCGGCCGGGAGCAGCGCAAGCAGCAGGAGCACGACGGCCAGCACGCGAGCTGGCATAATGGGTACACACCTTGACTGTATTGTTCGGATCGTGTGGGGTACGTCCCATCTTTCCAGATTTTTGCGCGGATGATCAAACATCAAATCTCCTCCCCACGAGTACGGTCAACGACCTTTCCAGCACGAGACGGTTTGCCGATACCGCCTGAATACGCAAGCATAATATAGCATGGGTTATTGGGGCCGTCAACACTTTATTCCGATAAAGCGACACATCGGTTGAAGATGCGCATGGACACGATAGCAGAGGTGCTTTCCTTTGGACATCACATCCGTTTGGATGGCATTATAAAACCCCCGATCTGTATCGGGGGTTTTGGGACAGAAGTGTTCAGACAACGCAGTCGATACATTCGCATGATGTATGCGTAATCATCTCTTTGAGAAAGCACATGCTTTCCTGCGCCCACTTTGCTTCTTTGCGAATCGTATCTTCCATACGTTCTTCCGGCGGCGTCCACAGTTCCAAGATGATATTGACATGCGGACAAAGCCGTTTCTTCTCACACAGCACCTTCCAAATTGGCAGTTGCCCCTGCCCCAAGGGTCTGCCTTCCACGACAAAGCCCTGTTTATGTGGCAGGCGGCGGATGCAAAAGTCCTTTAAATGGACGTTCACTGCCAGTGGCATCAGCGTGCGTACCACTGTATCGACGTCTTCTCCGGCACCAAATGAATTGGCCGTATCCAGACAGATACCGATCCGTGGAGAATCGATTGCACAGATCAGATCGGCCAGGGCCTGTGCGCAAAACCGGTCGTGATTTTCCAGGGCCAGCGTCACGCCATGCTGTTCCAAATGGGGCCGACACTGTCGCAGGACATCTCGCATTTGTTCCAGATCCGGCTTGTACGCTGGGCCATCCACGACGACGCGCAAAAGCGTTGCCTGTAGCCGACGGGCGATTTGCACGTATTGAAGCACGTGGGGCAGCGTCATCTCCCGCATGCCCACCTCCAGCTCCAGCCGTTCGGCCGCCGCGATCTGTACCAGACGGTCGAGCTCCCGCACACTCCACGTATCCAGTGGTATGTTATCCCCCAGTTGCAATAGATCAAAGCCCTGTTCCCTGGCCCTTCGGATCAGTTCAAACGCGTCCACAATCCCGCTCTCTACGGCCCATCCGTACGTATAGGAACTCAACCCCGTCTTCATATACGCCTCATACGCTCCCCAATTGGATTTTACTTCCCCTTGGCCGCATTGCAACAGCGTTCGTAGTTTTCCTTAGCGGTATATGCGGGAATGAATACCGTGGCGAGCTTGAGGGTCTCGTCACCACGGTTGATCATCTGGTGCATCTCGCCCGCCTCAACCCACAGCGCCATATCGGCCTGGATTGGCGTCTCAACTCCCTCACAGACGGAAACGCCCCGACCGGATACGATATAGATCAGCTCGGGTCGGTCATGCTTGTGGTAGTCCGTCTGCTGGTGCGGATAGATGATCGCGTGACTAAAGGTCAGCTCCGGAACATCATTTTTGTCCGGTGCAAACAGTACCTTGATGTTGCGCTGATAGGGCGCGTCGACCAATACGCCCGGTTCTTCCCATGAACGAACTACTTTCATATATCTTTCCCTCCTAATTATCCCCTCTGCGAATGTACAAAACCCAGTCCTGTTCGTCTGGCGCGGCAAACACACAACGGCCCGCCTTGCAATTTCCTTCCAGTTTTTCCGCCGTCCGAGGATTGAACCATTCATATTGGCAGTCAACAAGCTCCAACTCGGCCGAACCGCCGCTGACGAAGTAGAGCACATATGCTTCGTCCTCCCTGGCCAGGCAGTGAACGATTCCCTTCACCTCGCGCAGCAGTGCATCTGCCGGTGCCATGCGCCAGTATTGTACGCCCTCCGTTTCCACAAAGCGACGCATCCGCTTCAGATCTGCATAGATGGGCGGCGGATTCCCACAGCCGAAGAGCTCACTCTCGACGAGCTGTCCATGCTGCGCCACGCCGAAGTGCCGGTCCACCCGGCCCATCAAAAACCCGCTTACAAACGCAGTCCAGTATCCTTTGCGCTCCGCCTCATACCGTCCGACGTTGTGCCGGTCCTGCTCACCGATGACGGTCGGACGGCCATAGCGCCAGAAACGTTCGCCGAACCGATGCGTCGCCTCGATAAACGCTCCCTCTTTCTCCATGGACGTGTGCTCCTGAGTGAGGATGAACTGATTGCGGCGGCTGCGAACCAGTGCTTCCTGTTCGCCCGTATCGCCGATGGTCTGCAATCGGCCATATACATCCCAATCCGCCACGCGGTCTCCCCAGTGCTCGTACCACGCACGTATACGCTCCACCGGCAGCTCCCTGCCCGGCACCTGCGCCAGGTTGCCACTTTCCGCGCCCAACGCCCAGAAGACATTCCAATATGCCGAAAGACGCGCGACCGTATAGCGCAGATACCGTTCCACATGGCGCACATGCGTCGAGTTGTCTAGGTCAAACATTGCCATCCAGCCCGTGCCCTGCTCATCCGTCTCCAGCCATCCCCCATTTTGACGGTTGAGCGGATGTGCCGACCACTCCCTGGGCCGAAAGACCGAGTTATCGAACAGGAGCTCCACGCCGTAGAATACCCCTTGCGCCTTGGCAAAGGAGAGAGTGCGCTCCATGCGCCTGTAGTACGCCAGATTGAATCGTTCCGGGTCGATGCGCCTCGCGGCCCGGTCTACCCACGCCCAAGGCCAGTTGAAGCTTTCGTCCAGAATCGAGCTCTGCCGGGCGTACAGCTGATCGACCTCGATCGTCATGTTGACGCCATGGTCACCGAGGATTCGCAGGTAGTCCTGCATATCCGTTTCCGACGGCGGCGGGAAGTCGAGGCCTTCAAACGGCAGCGAATCGCCGAACAGCGGATGCGGATACCAGCCGTCGTTTACGACGAACTCAGCGCCTCCATCCTCCCGCGAAAACCAGTGTGGATAGCGGGGGTCAATCGTCAACGCGCCCCTGGACACGGCAGGCGTACATTCAAACGTTCCTTCCACGTGATGGAGCGCCGCCAGGTTGGACTGCGTCTGATAGCTCCATGTCCCTTCTTCGGGCGGGGCAAAACGGATCTTATACATCCGATCTCCATCGTAAAAGCCGTCCACCGTATACCGGCGTTTCCCGTCCGTAAAGGTCGCCGAAAGCGTGACATCAGCAAACGGATTGGCATTGCCCGCATCCGCCGTCAAGCTGCATTCGAAGATTTCAAAACGGGGAACCTCTTGCATACTGCCTCTTCCTCCTCGCGGGCCTTCATGGCGGGAGATGCCGAAGCATCCCCCGCCGGTTATCCCGCCGATTGCCTCAGGCGCCTGCCTGTAGCTTCTGGTATGTCTCATACCACTCATTGGCGCGTTGCTCCACGACATCGCCGCCCGTACGGTACCACTCGCTCACAAACTCGTCGAACTTCTCGATCGGCCACTCACCGGTGATGATGTTGACGGCATATTCATAGAAGAGCTTGTGGTTCTTGTGGTCCGGATATCCGTCATAGATAGTGAGCGGCAATCCATCGCCGGCGATGGTCCTGGAGGCCGCAAACGTGGTCTCCTGCATGTCGATGAGCATTTCGCCCAGTCCATCCGGCTTCACGGCACAGATGTTGTTGAGGAAAAACTCCGCATCATTTGCCTGCAATCCCTTCAGGCCGTGATAACGCTTGCCAAACAGATCTGCGGAATCCTTGTCCGCGTAGTAGACGACTTCGCCGTCAACCATGTCCCAGGTTTCCCCCGGAATGCCATACGCGACAAAGAGCCGTCCCTCCTCCGTCTCAAACCAGTTCAGATACTTCAGGACATTGGGCGTGTTCTCCTCGTTGGACTTGGGGAAGCACCAGTCACGGTTGGCCACCTCCAGGCGGCAGATGAATCCATCATATCCTTCGACCTTGGGCGGCGCAATGGCCGAAAGTGTGGCGTCCGGATTGAGCTGGTGCAGATTGGTAAAGTAAGCGGTATCGGCCTGGTGCAGGACATGATAGAACAGTCCGACCTGATCGTTCTGAATCTTGGCGTTGAAGTCCGTTCCCGAATTCAGGAACGCCTCCGGGTCGATCAGGCCTTCCGCGTACAGCTCCGCCATGAAGGCCAGCGCATCCTTGGCATTTGGGGTGATGGCGGAATACTTCAGCTTGCCGTCATAGATGTCCCACAGCGGATCCGAGTTGAACATAGGCACCCCGTACATGGCGAAGAAGCCATGCAGCCAATTCGGACCCGCCTCGAACGTCGTAGGCAGTTCATCCTTCAGGCCGTTTCCATTGGGGTCGCCGTCCCGGAAGGCGCGCAGCACCTCCACCAGTTCCTCCTTGGTTTCCGGCTTTTCCAGGCCCAGCTTGTCTAGCCAGTCCTGCCGGATGATCCAGCCGCGCTCCGCATAGTCGATGTAAACCTGCGGAATGACGTAGATATGTCCGTCTTGCGAGTCGGCGCGCATCAAGTTCCACACGTGCTCGGGAATGTTGGCCCACATGTCGGGCGCGTACTCGGGCAGCAGATCGTCCAGCGGAACCGCAGCGTCCTGCTCCACCAACGTCGCATCGATGCCCGTGTTGAGCGGTCGGAACACATCCGGTATGTTCATGCCGGAGGCAAAGATCATCTGCAGGCCTTCCGCGTAGTCGCCGGAAATCGCCCGGATTTCCGGCTCAATGCCCGTCATCTCCGTGACGTATTTGACATACGGATGGTCCGCATCCGGAGGAGACGACCATGTGCGCAGGATGGACACCTTGGGTGCATCCTCCGCGAGCGCCACGCAGGACGTCAGGCACACAAATACCAGCACCCATGCCAGAAGTTTGGTTTTTTTCATTCCGTTTTCCCTTCTCTCCTTTGATTGATTTTATGTGATCTGACGCGGTGCACACACGTCAAACCCATTCTCATTCCTTGACCGCACCCACCATCACGCCGGCCGTAAAGTATTTTTGAAGAAACGGGTAGACCAGCAGAATTGGCAACGTCGCCACGATGATGGTGGCCATTTGCAGCGTCGTATTGTTATAATTGACATCCAGATACACGCCCGGCGTCTCCACACTCGTCTCTACATAGCTGCGAACGATGATTTGCAGCGGCTGCAGGGCCTGATCATAAATGAACATCAACGCATTATAGAAGATGTTCCAGTATGACACGGCATAAAAGAGCGAGATGGTGGCCAGCACCGGTTTGGCTGTAGGCAACACAATTGCAAACAGCAGCCTTGCGTCGCCGCATCCGTCAATCCGTCCGCTGTCGATCAGTGCCTCCGGCGTCTCTTCAAAGAAAGAACGCATGATCACGAGGTTGAATGCATTGACCACCAGCGGCAAGATCAGCGCCCATACCGTGTTGAGCAGCCGAAGACTCTTCACCGTCAGAAAGAAAGGAATCACCGGTGCCTGGAAGACCATGGTCAGCAATACGAAGATCATCACGCCCCGTCGGGGCTTGAACTCCTTTCGTGAGACCGCATAGGCCATCAGAGACGTCACGACGATGCTCAAAATCGTCCCAAATACCGTCACAAAGATCGTCACGCCCATCGACTGCCAGATGCGCTTTTCTGCCATCACATGCCGGTATGAGTCCATCGTAATCTCTTTGGGCAAGAACTTGACATAATTGCGCTCTACCGGTACGCGCGAGCTGATGGAAAGGGAAACCACCCGCACGAAGGGCAAAAGCATGCTCAGCGCAATGACAATCAGCAGCGCATAGACGAACACCTTTCCCAGATTCAGCCGTTTCCACACGATCAATACACTCCTCTACCAGTCGCGTATTTGGACAGGCTGTTACATAAAACCATCAGCACCAGGCCAAAGATGGACTTAAAAAGCCCGATGGCCGTCGTCATGGAGTATTTTCCCTCCAACACGCCGTACTGATAGACATACGTGTCCAGAATGTCGCCAACCGATTGCGTCATGGGCGTCATCAGCACGTAAATCTGTTCAAAGCCCAGGTTCAAAAAATTTCCGACGCGCAACAAAAACATCACCGTGATAGTCGGAAGCAGCAATGGAAAAGTGATGTACAGCGCCTGCTTCAGCCGGGACGCTCCTTCCACGACCGCCGCCTCATACAGTTCCGGACTGATGCCTGCAATCGCCGCCAGATAGACAATCGCGCTCCAGCCCATCTCTTTCCAGATCGAGGACAGGATGACAATGGGGACGAAACAATCCGCCTTTTGCATATAGAGGATTGGATCCATGCCAAAGGCCGTTCGGACCGAATTGACAACGCCGTTCAAGCTGAGCAAGTCAAACAGGATACTTCCAATAATTGCCCAGGAGAGAAAGTGCGGCAGGTACAGCACAGTCTGCATGCAACGTTTCAGCTTGCGATTCCCCACCTCGTTAAGCAGCAGAGCCAGCAGGATCGGAGCAGGAAAGCCATAGAGAATCTGCGCAAACCCGATCTTGACCGTGTTGCCTAGAATGCGATAAAAGTCCGGATATTGAAAAATATATATAAAGTTTTCCAATCCGACCCAAGGGCTCTTGAGCAAGCCCTTAAAAATCTGATAATCCTGAAAGGCAATGACGGAACCCAACAGCGGAACGTACTTAAACAGAATAAAATACAGCATTCCTGGGAGCGTCATCCAATACAGAGCTTTATGCCTGCGCATATTTCCCCATATTGATTCCCTCTTTTGTCGAGCCACCATGCCGTTCGTCACTCCTTTTCTACGCTTTGCCCATGATGATCCTGACTTCCTGGCGAATCCTTCGAATATGGCTTTCTGTACATGCGCGGGCCTCTTGTTCCTGCCCCAGTTCAATCAGCCTCAACATCTCACGGTGTTCCTGTGTCGAGCGCTTTTTGTCCAACATCACCCGCGTGATCAGCATACGCGTGTAGTAAATCTGTCCAACCACCCCTTTAAGGGCATCTGCAATGAAAGTATTGGGGCAGAGGTTGCGCATATCCTCATGGAACAAGTCGTCCGCCTCAACCCAGGCGTCGATATCGCCCTGCTCCAAGGCCTCCTCCATTTCCGCAATCCGGCTATGCAATTGAGAGAAGTCCAGCCCATCCCGCTTGCTGGCCAGAATGCAGACCAGCTTGCCTTCCAATGCCTCCGTAAACTCGTACGCCATGTCGATTTCCGCCGTGCTGAACTGCTTGACGATGACTCCCTTGCGTGGAATGTACTCCAGCAGCCCTTCGCTGCGCAGCCGCGTCAGCGCTTCCCGGACGGGCGTTCTGCTCATGTGCAATTTCTCAGCCAGTTCCACTTCCGACACCGGATATCCGCCAAACAGCTTGCCGCTAAAAATGCTGGATCGAATTTCCTCATAGGCTTTGTTTGTTCTCGATATCTTATCCACATTCTCTCTTCCTTTGAATTCTTTTATGTATACATTAAAGCATACATTAATGGGATTGTCAATAAGCATTTTACTTTTTTGATAATTTTCTTCAAAAAAAGATCGGAGCAAAAAGGTGTCCATCAATCGCCGTGCATTTCTTCTATATAATCAAAGCGTCCAGCGCTTCTAGCGCCGGACGCTTCTGTTTTTTATCTTGTTGTAAGCCTGCGTTCACGCCCCCAGAACGCGGCTGAGGAATTCGCGGGTGCGCGGCTGGTTCGGGCGCACAAAGATCTCCTCCGGCGCGCCCTCCTCGGCGATCACACCCTCATCCATGAAGATGACGCGACGGCTTACATCGCGCGCAAAGGCCATCTCGTGCGTGACCACCAGCATGGTCAGGCCCGACGCGGCCAGCTCGCGCATGACGCTCAGCACCTCGCCGACCATCTCGGGATCCAGCGCGCTGGTGGGCTCGTCAAAGAGCAGCACCTCCGGGTCCATCGCCAGCGCGCGCGCAATCGCCACGCGCTGCTTCTGTCCGCCGGACAGCTGCGCCGGACGCGCGTCGCGGTAGGGCGCCATGCCCACCTTGTCCAGATAGAAGAGCGCCTTTTCCTCCGCCTCGCGGCGGTCGCGCCGCAGCACGCGCACCTGACCGGAGACGCAGTTCTTCAGCACGCTCATGTTGGCAAAGAGGTTGAAGCTCTGGAACACCATGCCCACCTTGGCGTGGTACTGGGCACGGTTCCACTCGGTTTCTGCATTCCTGCCATGGAACAGGATGGCGCCGTCCGTGGGCTGTTCCAGAAAGTTGATGCACCGCAGCAGCGTGCTCTTGCCGCTGCCGCTGGCGCCGATAATGCTGACCACGTCGCCCTGATGCACGTCAAACGAGATGCCGCGCAGCACCTCGTGCTCGCCAAAGCGCTTTTGCAGTCCGCTCACACGCAGGATGGGCGCGCTTTCGTCAGTCATTGGGCACACCTCCTTCTTTGGGCACGACGATGGCGGCCTTGGAATCGCTCTGGGAGCCATAGATGATGTAGTTGGTATTGCCGTCCATCTTGCGCTCCAGCACGCGCAGCAGGCGCGTGATCGTGAAGGTGAGCGCCAGATAGATGCACGCGGTGATGAAGAACACCTCAAAGTAGCGCAGGTAGGTGCCGGCCGCCGACTTGCTCATGAAGAACAGCTCGTTGACGGAGATGACGTTGAGCACGCTGGAGTCCTTGATGTTGACGACGAATTCGTTGCCGATGGAGGGCATGATGTTGCGCACCGCCTGGGGCAGCACCACGTGCACCATGCTCTGCCAGTGCGTCATGCCGATGGCGCAGGCGGCCTCCTTCTGTCCCTTGTCCACGCTGATGATGCCGCCGCGCACGATCTCGGCCATGTACGCGCCCGTGTTGATCGACACGATCAGCACCGCCGCCACCAGCACAGGCATGCGCAGGCCCATGTACATGCACCCGTAATAGATGACCATGGCCTGCACGATCATGGGCGTGCCGCGGAAGACTTCGATGTACACATTCAGCAGCGCGGAGAGCGCCCGCAGCGGCAGGCGCCGGTACCATGGCGCGCGCGGAGCGACGGGGATGGTGCGCAGGATCGCCACCAGCAGACCGATCGCAAAGCCGATGACGGTGCCCGTGATGGCCACCAGCAGCGTGATGCCCACGCCGCTGAGGAACAGCGTGCCGTACTTCTCCAGGATGAAGCCGACCCAGCCGAAAAATGAGGTTGGTAACGCGTTCATGCAGGCAACTCCTTTAACGCCGCCCCGTCTGAAGTGCGGGCGCGGCAACGGGAACGCGCCGCTTACCGGCGCGTTCCCGTTTCGTCACTGGTTGAGAGGCTGACGCGCCTTGGCGTCGGCCATCAGCTGATCGCGGGTCGCATCGTCGATGCCCGCCAGGATCTCGTTGATGGGCGCAAGCAGCTCGCTGCCCTTGGCCAGGCCCACGGCGATGGACGTATCGCCCTCGGAGGCCTCGAAGCCCGCGTCCTCGTCAAACTTGATGTACGTCAGGTCCGGATTGGCGGCGGTATCGCCCTGCGCGCCGTCCTCCTCGGCCACATAGCCGTCGACCGCGCCGCTCTGCACGGCCACGATCATCGCGGGGAAGGTCTCCATGGCCATCGCCTTGTTCACACCCGGGATCTGATCGATGACGGTGTAGTGGAAGGTGTTCAGCTGGCCGGTGATGGTCGCGCCGCTCAGATCCTCCAGGGAGGTGGCGGAGGCGTAGGCGCTGTCCTTGCGCACCACCACGACCAGCTTGTTGGTGCGGTACGGGTCGCTGAAGTCCAGCGTGGCCTTGCGCTCCTCGGTGGGGCTCATGCCGGCGATGATCGCATCGAACGCGCCGCTCATCACGCCCATGGGCAGGCCGTCCCACTCGGTCTTGACGATCACGAGCTCCTTGCCCAGCCCCTCGGCGATGCGCTTGGCGATCTGCACGTCGTAGCCGTCGGCGTAACCGCCGCCGCCCTCAATGGGCACGGCGTACTCGCTGGGCTCGGCCTGCGTCCAGTTGTAGGGCGCATAGTTGCACTCCATGCCCACGCGGAAGGTGCCCTCCGCGGCCGCGACCGCACAGGGGAGCAGCGTGAGGGCTGCCAGGATGAGCGCGAGAACCTTTTTCATGGTGATCTTTCCTCCTCATCGGTGTGTGATAAAATGAAAAAAGCAGCAACGGCATTGCGCCATTGCTGCTTTGATCCACAAAACGGGAAAAAAACGTGCGAATAGCGCTCCACGGCTTGTGCCGTGACAGTCGGCGGGATGTTCTCCCGACGCCCAGCGCCCGCACCCCTCACCCGGTCCGGCGCTTCGGCGGCCTCCCCTTTCGCGCGCGGTCACAGCCCGGTGAAGGGCTCCCACGCGCTACCGATGTCGGCCGCGCCTCTATTCATCCGGCGCTTCTGCACGCCGGTTGTGCTCTTTATTGTACACCACTTTTTGGCGCTGTCAAGGGGGAACGCGCGCAAAAGCCCACGCGAACGCGTCATTTCCGCCCGGGCTGTCCGGGCGGCGCCATGGTGAGCGCGATGCGCTGGCGCTTGAGGTCGACCTCCAGCACCCAGACCTTGACCACATCGCCCACCTTGACCACCTCGGCCGGGTGGCGGACGAAGCGCTCGCTCATGCGGCTGACGTGCACCAGGCCATCCTGATGCACGCCGATGTCCACGAACGCGCCAAAGTCGATGACGTTGCGCACCGTGCCCATCAGCTCCATGCCGGGCGTAAGGTCCTTGATGTCCAGCACGTCGGTGCGCAGGATGGGCCGGGGCAGCTCGTCGCGCGGGTCGCGTCCGGGCTTTTGCAGCTCGCGCACGATGTCGCGCAGCGTCGGCTCGCCCACGCCCAGCGCCTGCGCAAGCGCCGCATAGCCGTGGGCCTGCGCGCGCGCCGGCAGGTCGCCCAGGCGGCCTGCGCGGATGTCCTCCACATCGTAGCCGAGCGTGCGAAGCAACCCCTTCGCCGCATCATAGCTCTCGGGGTGCACGGCGGTAGCATCCAGCGCGTTGCGGCTGTCGCGCACGCGCAGAAAACCCGCGCACTGCTCAAACGCCTTGGGCCCCAGCTTGGGCACCTTCTTCAGCTGCGCGCGGCTCTGGATGCCGTTTTCATCGCGATAGGCCACGATATTGCGCGCCAGCGCCGGGCCGATGCCCGCCACATGCGAGAGCAGCTGCGCCGAGGCGGTGCTCACCTCCACGCCCACGCTGTTGACGCAGCCCTCCACCACGCCGTCGAGCGCCTCCTCCAGCTGGCTCTCCTTCAGGTCGTGCTGGTACTGCCCCACGCCGATGGCCTTGGGGTCGATCTTGACCAGCTCGGCCAGCGGATCCTGCATGCGCCGCGCGATGCTGACCGCGCTGCGCAGCGACACGTCAAACTGCGGAAACTCCTCCGCCGCCAGCTTGCTGGCGGAATAGACCGACGCGCCCGCCTCGCTGACGATCATGTAGGCCGCGCCATCGGGCAGCTCCCCCAGCAGCGAGGCGATGAACTGCTCCGCCTCGCGCGAGGCGGTGCCGTTTCCGATGGCGATGGCCGTCACGCCGTGGCGGCGGCACATCTGCACGATCTCCCGGCGCGCGCGCTCCTTGGCCGCCTCCTGGCCCGGCAGCGTGAAGTGGCCCACGCCCGTCTCCAGCACCTTGCCGCTCTCGTCGACCACAGCCAGCTTGCAGCCCGTGCGGAAGCCCGGATCCACGCCCAGCGTGACGCGCCCCTTGACCGGCGGGCTCATGAGCAGCTGGTGCAGGTTCTGGCCGAACACCCGGATGGCGCTCGCGTTCGCGCGCTCGGTCAGCTCGGCACGGATCTCTCGCTCGACGCTCGGCTCCAGCAGCCGGTCCCACGCATCCTGTGCGGCCAGGCGCACCTGCTCCGTGCTGACGCTGCCCGGACGCACAAACGCGCTGTCGAGCACGCCTACGCAGGCCGCATCGTCCACGCGCAGCGACACCTTGAGCATCCCCTCCCGCTCGCCGCGGTTGACCGCCAGCACGCGGTGGGCGGGGATGGCGCGCACCTCCTGCGCAAAGTCATAGTACATGGCGTAGACGCTGTCGGCGTCCGTCGCGTTTTTGCTCTCCAGCACGCCCGTGCGCAGGACCTGCTCCCGCAGCGCCTTGCGCACGTCCGCATCGTCGCTCATCTGCTCGGCCAGGATGTCCCGCGCGCCCTGCAGCGCGTCCTGCGCCGTCTCCACGCCCTTTTCCGGGCAGACGAAGGGCGCCGCAAGCGCCTCCACACTCCCGCGGGTCTGGTTTTGCAGCAGCAGCGCAAGCGCAAGCGGCTCCAGGCCCCGCTCCCGGGCAACGGTGGCGCGCGTGCGCCGCTTGGGCCGGAAGGGACGGTACAGGTCCTCCAGCTCGGTCATCGTGGCCGCATGCTCCAGCTTTGCGGACAGTTCGTCCGTCAGGTTGCCCTGCTCCGAAAGCGCGGAGGCGATCTCCTCCCGCCGCTTGACCAGGCCGCGCAGGTACTGCAGCCGTTCGTGCAGTTCGCGCAGCACCTGGTCGTCCAGCGAGCCCGTCTGCTCCTTGCGGTAGCGCGCGATGAAGGGAATGGTGTTGCCCTCGTCGATCAGGCGAAGCACATTGTCGCACTGTTGGGGCTTGAGTTGAAACTCCCGGCACAGCGTCTGGGCGATATCCAATGGCAAGTCCTCTCTTTCCGTGTGAGATCTCGGGCGGCCGACGCTCAGCGCAGGCACGCCAGCGCCGCGTTGTCGCGCAGCGCCTCGTACAGCCGCGCGATCGGTTCACAGACCGTGCCTGCGCCGATCAGCGCCTCGACCTGCGCGCGCGCCGCCCAGCGGAAGTCCTCCGTCTCCCCCGCCTGCAGCGCGACCGCCGGACGCTCCTGCGGGCAGCGGTACAGGTAGATATCCCGCACGCTCTGGCTCTGCTCTCGCCGGTCCTGGGCGATTGGCAGCAGCTCTTCCGGGGATGCGAGCAGGCCCGTCTCCTCGCGCAGCTCGCGCACGGCGGCCTCGCGCGACGTCTCGCCCGCGCGGGCCGCGCCGCCGGTGATCTCCCACTGGCCCGCAAAACGCTTGCCTGCGGCGCGCAGCGTGAGCAGCAGCTCGCCCCGCGGATTGACCGTCAGGATGTCGACGACCAGGTGATACAGGCCGTCCGGCAGTGGATCGCCGCGCCGGTGCAGCACGCCCGTCGGACGTCGCTGCGCATCCACCAGCTCCCACAGCTCCCGCGGCGTCTCCCGCACGGCCGCCGCGCAGGCCCGCATCGTCTCCGCCACAAAGCCCGCGTCCAGCCCTCCCACAGGCGTAAGTCCGCGCCACGGCGTGTCGTGCGCGCCAAGGAACTTCTCGTAATAGCACACGCCGTGCCAGACGCCGAACTTGTAGCCCACGCGCTCCAGCGTGCCCGCCAGGCGAAAGCCCATGCGCTCGTGCAGCGCACGGGAGGCGGCGTTGGACGCGGTGACGACGCCATAGACGTTTTCAATGCCCTGCGCGCGGCACAGGCGCATGGCGCACTCGTACAGCGCACGGCCCGCGCCCCGCTGCTGCGCTTCGGGCGCGAGGTAGAGCGACAGATCCGCCGAGGGGCGGTAGGCCGCCCGCTGCGCGAACGGCGCGGCGTAGCAATAGCCGACGATCCGCCCGTCCTCTTCCAGCGCGAGGTAGGGATAGCCCGCCTGGAGCACTCCCCGGATGCGTTCCGCAAATGCCGTCTCCGACGGCATCTCCCATTCAAACGTCGCGCAGGAGGTCTGCACATAGGGCGCGTAGATCGACAACAGCGCCCGCGCGTCGTCGGGCGAAGCAAAACGGATGGTCATGGCAATCCTCCACACATCGCGCGTTTAGCCGCGCGGGGGCGCGGCCGGATGCGATGAGTGAAATTGTAGCACAAGACCCCCGCGCGCGCAAGTCCGCCGCATGCCAAAGGGCCGGGAGGCTGTCCTCCCGGCCCTTTTTGCGCTTTGGCGCGTCACGCCTGCATCTGCCGCACGCAGAAGTTCACGTAGTCCTCGTCGACCTCCGTGCCCATGCCCGGCGCCTGCGGCAGCAGCAGCTCGCCATCCTCCATGCGCATCTGATGGCGCAGGAAGTGATTCTCCGAGCGCAGGCTGCCCGACTCCAGAAAGATCGCGTTGGGCAGCGTGCAGAGCATGTTCACGTTGGCGGGCCCGCCGCCGTGGCTGGCCAGCTTCAGACCCGCGGCGTCGGAGATCGCGCCGATCTCCAGCCACTCGGTGAAGCCGCCGGAGCGCCGGTTGTCCGGCTGCACGATGTCCATCGCGCCCTGGCGTATGGCCTCGTAGAACTGAAAGCGCGTGTAGTGGTTTTCCCCGGCCGCGACCGGGATGTCCAGCGTCTGACACAGGCGCACGTGGTTTTCCACCATCTGCGGCGGCATCGGCTCTTCAAACCAGAACATGCCCTCGTCCTCATAGGCGCGCCCGCGGCGCACGGCCTCCGGGAAGTCCAGCGCCTGGTTGGCGTCGACCATCAGGCACACGTCCTCGCCCACGGCGCGCTTGACCAGCCGGATGCGCTCCAGGTCGTCCTTGAGGCTGTAGCGCCCCACCTTGATCTTCAGCGCCTTGAATCCCTCGCTGACCGCGTCCTCGCAGTTGTGGATGAACGTCCCTTCGTCGTCGTAATACCAGCCGACCATCGCGTAGGCGGGAATGCGGTCACGGCAGGCGCCCGCCACCTTCGCACAGGGCAGGCCGAGCTTCTTGCCCACGATATCCCAGATAGCGATGTCCAGCGCCGCGATGCCGAACTGCGACACGCCCACCACGTCATGATAGTGCGCCGCGTCCCACAGCTTCTTGCGCGCGCGGCGCACGAAGAACGGGTCCTCGCCCACGATCGCCGGCGCGAGCTCGCCCTCGATGAGCGCCTGCAGCGTGTACACGCCGCGCTTGATCCGCCCGAAGTTCGTCGTCGCGTAGCCCGTGATGCCCTCGTCCGTGTGCACGCGCACGACGAGCAGGCCGCCCGCGTCATACGTCCACATGCCGTCCATCGCCGGCTTGGCCACCGGCCGCACGATGGGCGTGGTGGTCACATGCGTGATCTTCACTTGTCCCTCAGCCCCTGTCCGATCTCCGCGCCCTGCTCCACGAGCAGGCGCTGCACCTTGCCCACATCCACGTTGCGCACGTTCACGCCATCCTGTGTGCTGACCGCTGCCGCAACGCCCGCGGCCTCGCCCAGCGCAAGCACATGCGCCATCGCGCGCCAGGACTCAAAGGCGATCTGATCGCTGGACATGCACCGGCCCACGACCAGCAGGTTCTCCGCCTTCTTGGGCACCAGGCAGCGATACGGGATCTGGTAGCCCTCGTGCGTAAGGAAGCGGCGATAGCCGTAGTAGTTGATGACGGGGTTGGCGGCCATGGCGATGGAGTCGTCGAAGCGGCGTCCCTCCAGCACGTCCTCGCCCGTCAGCTTGTACTCGCCCTCAAAGAAGCGGGTCTGGCGCACGCCGATGAGCGTGCCCGTGTCGATGATCTCTGCCCCCTCCAGGTCCGGGTGTTCCCGCTTCTTCTGCTCCAGGTCGTCATAGACGGCCAGGCGCACGTCAATCTCGCTTTCCGTCAGCTCACGGGCGTCCGCGCAGTTCATCGGTCCCGGAGAGGGGCCCCACACGACCATGGTGTCCTCAAAGAGGCACCCGGGCGCCTTCGTATCGGCCGGGAAACCCTTGATCTTGTACATCAGGCAGTCGTTGAGCCGCTTGGCCTCCTGCTTACGCGTCTGCCAGTAGGGCACGCCCGCGCGGAAGGCCACGTCGCCGTCGCCCGACGCGTCGATGACCGTCCCGGCCAGGATCGCCTGACGGCCGGACTTGTTCTCCACGATCACGCCCTGCACGGCGTCGCCGTCCATGACCACGTCGCAGAAGTAGGTGTGAAAGAGGATGTCCACCCCGGCCTCGCGCACCATTTTGAGCGTCACGTACTTGAACTTTTCCGTGTCGAACGCGTAGTTGTAGGACAGATCGCCCTTCTTGTCCGAGCGGATGGCCGAGGGATACGCGTTGCGCGAGTGCACCGCGCCGCCCTCCGCGATCAGGCGCAGCATCAGTTCCTCGCCGATGCCCTTCGTCGTCTGCAGGTAGTCCGGCTCCACCTGGTTGCGGAAGCCCACGATGTTGGCCATCAGCGAGGCTGTGGCCGTGCCGCCGAAAAAGGGAAACTGCTCAATGATCAGCGTGCGCGCGCCATTGCGCGCCGCCGCGATGGCCGCCGGGAACCCGGCGCAGCCGCCGCCCACGACGACCACGTCATAGCGCCCATAGACCGGCAACTCTCTGGCCTTTTCCAAGATGGTGTCCATATGCTTCTCCCTTTCTTCATTCGCGCCGTGCATCAGCCCTTGATCGCGCCGATCATGACGCCCTTGACGAAATACTTCTGGATGAACGGATACACGCACAGGATCGGCAACGTCGCCACGACGATCGTCGCATACTTGATCGTCTCGCCGACGGGGATCTGGTCGCTCTGGCCCACGGACGAGGCCGCGAGCATGCTGTCCGTGCTGTTGAGGATCAAAATCTCGCGCAGCAGCAGCTGCAGGGGGAACATGGGTCGCTTGTTGAGGAACAGCATTGCGTCAAACCACGAGTTCCACTTGGAGACCATGTAAAACAGCGTGACGACGGCGATGTTGGCCATGCACAGCGGCACGAAGATGCGCAGCAGGATCGTGAAGTCGTTCGCGCCGTCGATGCGGGCGGATTCCTCCAGACTCTCGGGCACCGCCGCAAAGCCGGTGCGCAGCACGATCAGGTTATACGTGACGATCGCGCGCGGGAGCACCATCGCCCAGAAGGTGTTCTTCATGTGCATGTCCGTGCCGACCGTGAGGAAGAACGGGATCATACTCGGCTTGAACCACATCGTAAACGCCGCGAAGAACATCACGTATTTGACAAACATGGCGTGCCTGCGCGAGAGCGCGTATGCGCCCAGGATGGTGAGCGTCATGCTGATGACCGTGCCCACGCTCATGTACAGCAGCGTGTTCACATAGCCGTTGCCGATGTCCGGGTTGTTGAAGACGATCTTGTACGCGCCCAGTTCAAACCCCAGCGGTTTGAGCAGCAGGCCGCTGTTGCGCACGAGCAGGTTGGGATCCGAGACCGAGGCAAAGAGCACGTACAGGAGGGGATACAGCGTGAGAACCGCAACGAAGCCCAGCAGTACGACATTGGCCGCCTGGAAGGTTCGCTCTCCCTTGCTTTGACGAATCATCTTCTCTCCCCCTTTACCACAGGCCGTATTCCGTCTTGCGCTTGCTGACCGTATTGGTCACGATGACCAGCACGAAGGAGATGAGCGCATTGAAGAAGTCGACCGCCGTCGTATAGCTGAAGTTGGCCTCGAGGATGCCGCGCCGGTACACGAACGACGAGATGACGTCGGACGTCTCCGCGTTGGACGCGTTGTACAGCAGGATGATCTTCTCATACCCGACGTTCAGCACCGCGCCCACGCGCATGATCAGCAGGATCATGATCGTCGGCAGCAGGCCCGGCAGCGTCACGTGCCAGGTCTGGCGCAGGCGGCCGGCGCCGTCGATGCGGGCCGCCTCGTACAGCTCCTGGTCGATGGAGCTGAGCGCGGCCAGATAGATGATGGAGTTCCAGCCGCAGTGCTGCCAGATGTCCGACGTCACGTAGATCGTGCGGAAGGCGCCGGGCATCATCAGGTAGTTCTCGTTGGGCAGGCCGATCGCCGCCAGCACGCTGGTGATGACGCCGTCCTTTTTGAGGAAGTCCATCAGCATGCCGCAGATGACGATCATCGAGATGAAGTAGGGCATGTACGTGATCGTCTGCACGACGCGCTTGTAGCGCGGCAGGCGCAGCTCGTTGATCAGCAGCGCCAGGATGATGGGCGCGGGGAACGAAAAGATGATGCAGTAGATGCTGATGAGCAGCGTATTGCGCAGCAGACGGCCAAAGTAGTAGCTGGAAAAGAACGATGTGAAGTGCTTGAAGCCCACCCAGTCGCTGCCCCAGATGCCCTTCATCGGCTTGAAGTCCTTGAATGCGATGACGTTGCCCAGTAGCGGCCAATAGCAGAACAGCAGATACCAGATGATCAGCGGAAGCAGCATCAGATAGACGTATTTATACCGCCTCAGGTCCTTGACGACGCGCTGCCGCAGGCTCTTGCGGCCGATCTGTACGCGCCTGGCGGATGCGGATACCATGGCTTTCCCTCCTTCTGGTCTCTCCGGCGGCCGGGCGCATGCGGACGCGGCCGGTTCACGCGGTTTGGGGTACAAAAATCCGGGACGCCGGACATGACGTCCCGGATAAAGGGATGATCAGATGCGGGCCAGGTAGCGCTCCAGCTGCGCCTGGCGCAGCTCGATGGCGCGCTCGATGCCCATGCCCTTGAGCGTGGAGACCATGGTATCAAAGCCCTCGTCCAGATCGACTTCGCCCATGATGATCTTCGTCGCCTGCTCCTGCATGTAGGTCGTGCAGTCGTTCATGATGGTCGCAAACTCGTCCGCTTCCTCGGCGGTCGGGGTGACCGGCGGCATGATGATCTCGTTCTTGCAGGCCAGCCAGTTCTTGCGGCCCTCGATCTGCTCGGGCAGGCAGTCGCGCTGCTCCAGCACGTCCTTGAGCTTGTACACCGGGGACTGGGACTGCCAGATGGTGTACTTGGCCATCGCCTGCTCGCGGCTCAGGCCGTCCGGATTCTCCGCCACGAGCGGCAGGAAGTAGGGATTGCCTTCCTCGTCATAGTCATACGTCAGGCCCTGAACGCCCCAGTTGGAGAGCATGTGGCCCTCTTCCGTGTAGAAGTAGTCGTAGAACTTGACGATCAGCTCGGGGTTCTCGCAGGAGCTGGTGATGGCCACGCCCGCGCCGGTGTACTTGGCGCCCTGCTGGCCGACGATGGGCGTCTCGCCCTCGTTCAGCGTCGGATAGGGCATCGGCAGCAGCTGGAAGTCGGGGTTGTTCTCGTTGCGGCACATGGCCGTGTAGCGCGTGATGCTGTTGCCCATGGAGCCGATGAAGGCGAACACGCGATCGCTCGTCACCTTCTCATCGCGCAGCTTGGCGGTGTTGGCGGCAAACTCGGTGTCGAGCAGGCCCAGCTCATACCAGCGGCGCATCAGGGCGAGGAATTCCTTGTACTCAGGCTGGATCGCGCCGTACTTGACGGTGCCGTTGTCGTTGTAGAACTCCTGGGTGATGCCGAAGGCGCCCAGGATCACGGGAGACTCGCTGATGTTGGTCATCTGCGCGAAGAAGAACGGGATGACGCCCTCGAGCTCCTCGCAATCGCGCACCTTGATGAGCATCTCTTCCCAACCGGCCACAGTCGTGGGGAACTCCTCGGGGGTCATGCCGATCTTTTCGAGGAAGTCGCCGCGAACGACGGGGCCCTGGTGCGTGGCCAGCTCGATGTCCTGATAGATCGAGGGCAGGACGTAGTACGTGCCGTCGTCCAGCATGATCTGCTGGTTGATGTCCGGATGCGCCTCCAGATAGGCCTTGAGGTTGGGCGCATACTGGTCGATCAGGTCGTTGAGCGGGATGATCACGCCGTCGGAGATGTAGTTGGCGGGGCCGCCGGGCACCGTCAGCCAGCTGTACTGGATGGCGTCCGGATAGTCGCCCGACGCGCACATCAGGTTGAACGCGTCCTTCTCGCCGCCCACCGGCGGATGCTGGAACTCGACGGTCACGTTCGTCAGCTTGGCCATCTCCTGATAGACCAGGTTTTCGGACCAATCCGAAATCGCGCCCGCCGCCTTGTCCATCGAGCACCACATCGTAAACGTCTGCGGTTCGTCGTAGACAGTGGGGCCTTCCGCCATCACAGCCGTCACGCCAAGCGTCATCAACGCGGCGAGCAGCAGCGCGGCAATCCTGCGGATGCTCTGTTTCATGGTATTGCCTCCTCCGTCGTTTTTGGGCCCTTGGGCCTCTTGCTGGGCTCATTATATCAAGGCATCTTCCATGAATCCATGTCGCAATTTCAGTTCTACTTGTCAAATGATCGGTATATTTTACGATTTTTTTGTGCAATCCATCTTCGACGGGGACTGGCCAAAGTAACTCTTGAACCGCTTGCTGAACGTGAAGTAATCGCCATATCCAAGCTCCAGCGCCAGCGCCTGCAGGTTGCACTCCCCCGCCCGGATGGCCGCCAGCGCATGTTCCATGCGCAGCTTCGTCACATAGTCGGTATACGTCATGCCAGCCGCCTTGCGGAAGACCTCGCTGCAATAGGCGGCGTTCAGATAGAAGCGCGCGGCCAGGTCGCTCAGGCGGATCTTGTCCGTGTAGTGGCGCTGCACATAGTCCAGCATCTCCTCAAAGCCTCGGCCCGCGCCGCCGGGGCGCGGCCCCGCCTCGACCGGACGCCGCATGAGCGCGTCCAGATAGGCGATCATCTCCCGCGCATCCGCCAGAAAGCTGCGCATGCCCTCGGGGTCCATCGCCCATTCCAGCTCGCCGCAAAGCGCCGCGCCGTCCGCGCGGCTAAAGGCGTCCATCAGCCGGTTCCAGTGGCGGCACAGGCTGTGCATCTGCACGCGCTCGCGCTCGATTCGCTGGGCATATTCGCGCAGCTTCATCTCCCACAGCGGCAGGTCGCGCCGCGCAATGGCATCCTCCAACGCGGCGACGCATGCCTCGGCCGCCGCGCTCTCCTGCATCCGATAGACCGTCTTGCGCGCGGTGGGGTCGACAAAATCCATGTAGGCGCAGCTGCGCGCCTCGTAAATCCGGCGCCAGAGGTGATCCGCGCGCCGGCTCGTGCGGCTCAATCCCGCGCGCAGGCAGGTGTGCGCGGCCAGGCATCCGTCGACCGCCGCCTCCAGCTCCTCCCCGACCGATTCCAGCCCGTTGGCCACGATCAGCGTCTTGGTCTGCCCCAGCCAAAGCGCGTGCGCGTTCATGCTGCTCAGCCGCGACGCAACGTCTCCGGCGGCCGGTTCGTCCACATAGCGCAGAACTGCGACGCGCCACCAATCCCCCGTCGTGGGCATGTCCAGGCGCTCAAAGAGCTCGTTCGCGCTCAGTCCGCTTTGGATCTCTTCCAGAAGCGCAATGCTCTTGCGCGTCTGCCGGCGCTTCAGCTCGCCCGCGATGCGCCCCAGCAGCGCCTGTGCGTCCTCGCGCTCGACGGGCTTGAGGCAGTAGTCGAACACGCCCAGGCGCAGCGCCGTCTGCGCGTATTGAAAGCTGCTGTAACCGCTCACGACGATGAACAGCGGCGGATGCCTGAGCGCCTTGGCCCGCTGTGCCATCTCCAGGCCGGTCAGCTCCGGCATCTGCACGTCGATGAACACCACCGCCGGCTGCTCGCGCACGATGGCCTCCCAGCCGGCAATCGGATCGGTAAAACGGCCGATGACGGAAAAGCCATGCTGCTCCCATGGCACGACGCGAAACAGGCTCTCCAGCGCCCAGGGCTCGTCGTCCAGCAGCATCACCGTATACATCCACGCTTCCTCCTCTCGTTGCACCGTCTATTCCCTGTACGCCGGAACCGGCCGCATGCGCAGCGTCACCCGCGTGCCGACGCCCAGCGTGGACTCGACCGTCAGCCCGCAGTCCGGTCCGTAGATCAGCCGGATGCGCCGGTGGATGTTCACCAGGCCGATGTGGCTGCCGCCCTCGGCCGTGTCCGCGCTCGCCAGTACGAGCGCTTCGCGCAGGCGGTTCAGCGCCTCGGCGTCCATGCCGCTTCCATCGTCCGCAACCTCCAGCTGCAGCATGTCCGCCTCTCGCCGCGCGCTGATGCGCAGCGTCCCCCTGCGGTTGACCTTCTCCAGTCCGTGGAGCACGGCGTTCTCGACGATCGGCTGCAGCGCCATCTTGGGCATCTGCAGCCCGCGCGCATCCTCATCCACCGCATAGAGCGCGTCAATCCGCCCACCGCAGCGGATGCGGATGATGTTCATATAACGGCGGATGCTGCCGATCTCCTCCTCCACCCGCACATAGCCGCCGGCCTGCGTGGCGTAGCGAAAGATGTAGGCCAGGGAGGAGATGGTCTCCTCCAGGTCCTCCATGCGCCCCGCGAACGCCATGCCGCGCATGCAGTCGAGCGTGTTGTACAGAAAATGGGGGTTGATCTGATGGGTCAGCGCCGCGATCTCCGACTGCTTGTGCAACAGCTCCGTCTGGTAGATGCGCTCCTGATTGCGCGCGTTCTCGCGAATCATGATGCGCTGCACCCGCAGCATCTCGTTGAGCCCTTGGGCAATCTGATCGATCTCGTTCTTGGTCTTCAGCTCGAGATACTTGCCCTCGTCCGCGCGCGTCTGATCGCGCATGAAGTCCAGAATCTGATGGATGGGCTCGTTGATCTGCTTGCGCAACACGATGAAAAACGCACACAGCAGCACAAACGAGCTGACGCCCATCACGTACGCGAAGCGCATGACCATCTCCATGCGCTGATCCAGCATGTCCTCCTCCACGAAGGCGACCAGCCGCCAGTTCATCCTGGAGAGGTCGCGCGTCTGCAAAAAGAGCACATTCTCCGGCGTGCGCCCCGCAGCCAGCGCCTCGATGGCGCGCGTGCGTTCCTCGCCGGCAAGCGTCATGCTCTCCAGCAGCGGCACGCCGTCCCCATCCAGCAGCAGCAGGTTCGTGCCGTAATTCTGATGCGCGACCTCCTGGAGCTTGGCGCGCAATGCGTCGATATTATACACAATGATTGTATAGATTGGCAACCCATCCGCGCGTTCTTCGGTGCAGTTGATACAGTACATGCAGGCGCTGTTGCCCGAGCCGATCTGCCGGTGCACCGGATTTTTTACCTGCTGGCCCTGGGAGAGCATGCGCTGCGCATCCTCCAATACGCGCGCGTCTCGCGCGCCGTAGGCGAAGAGCGTGATGTCCTGAAAGTCCGTGACGAGGATGGAGTCGATGTTGTCGGCGGCCAGCTGCGTGAGCTGGACGCCCGAACGCAGCGCCTGGATGACCTGCGCATCCCCGCCGTCCGAGCGCAGGAAGGCCGCCATGGTCTCGCTGCGCGAAAACGTGCCCGAGATCAGGCTGTGCTGGTACCACATCTGGTTGATGTCGTTGTACAGCTCGTTCGCCTGGGTATCGGTCAGGGCATAGGCGCTCTCCTCGATGGAGTTGCGGTAGTAGATCAGAAAGATCGTCTCCACGGTCAGCAGCGAGGCAAACACCAGGAACATCACCAGAAACAGCAGGCGCAGGATCGCGCCATGCCGAAAGAAGCGGAGCACACTATTCCTCCTTTGCGGCTGGCTCTTGCAAAAAAGAACGCATCAGAAGGGCGCGGATTCGCGCCTTCTCATGCGTAAGCGGGCATCGGACGCACGGCGCCGGGCCCGGACGCCCTGTGCGCTTCCGGCTCCAACGGGCTTGTCTTTTCCCCCCAACATATGGTACCATTGTAATCAAAAGGCGCGCGCACAGGAGGACACATGGAAAAGCAAACCCGGCTCAACCAATCCGTCCAAAAGACACTGCAGATCATCGAGGCCATGGCGCAGGCGCGGGAACCCCTGCGCCTGGCCGATCTGGCGCAGCAGGTGCACATGCCCGCCAGCACGACGCTGCGCATGGTCAACACGCTCGTGGAGCGCCATTATGCATACCAGGACCCCGTCACGCTGCGCTATGCGCTCACGCTCCGGTTCGCCCAGATTGGCGCGATGGTCAGCGACCGCTTCAGCATCCGCGACACCGCGCATCCATTTCTGGTAGAGCTGTCCAAGCGCTGCGGCGAGTCCTGCTGCCTGGCCGTGGAGGAGGACATGGAGGTCATCTATCTGGACGTCGTGGACGGTCCGGACGGCCTGCTCAAGATCACGCAGCGCATCGGCAAGCGCGCGCCCATGCACTCCACGGGCGTGGGCAAGCTGCTGCTCACGCAATACACGCCCCAGCAGCTGCAGGCCCTGATCGACAGCAAGGGCCTCGTCCGCCTGACGCAGCGCACGAAGGCGACGCCCGAGGAGCTGGAGGCCGAGCTTGCGGCCATCCGCGCGCGCGGCTATGCCTTTGACGACGAGGAATGCGAGCTCGGCGCGCGGTGCGTCGCAGCGCCCATTCGCGACTATGCGGACAAGATCGTCGCGGCGATCAGCATCTCCGGCCCCGTCTCGCGCATGACGCCCCAGCAGGCGGAGGCCTTTGCGCCGCTGCTTTTGCAGACCGCGCAGCGCATCGAGCGCCTGTTGGCCCATTGAAAGCGGCGCCGCCCATGCCGCCGGGCATGGACGGCGCGCCTTATATCACGCCTCCGGCGCAAAGCTCTTGACATTTGCCAGGCTTCCGCCCATGTCGCACAGCTGTTCCTTGACGCACACGGCGTCGATCACATACGTGCGGCCGCTGCCCTTGGCGCGCCGCAGGGCCGCTGCCAGATCCTCGGGCGTAAACACCCGCTCGGCCACGCAGCCATATCCCTCGGCGACCTTCACGTAGTCGATCGTGCCGTCCTGATTGTAGGGCATGTCCACGGCGTACTCAAACCCGTACGCGCCGCGCTGGTTCTGGCGGATCAGGCCCAGATATGCGTTGTTGAGGATCACGACGATGATCGGCTTGCGGAATGCCGCGCTGACCGCGATCTCTTCGCCCATGAACGTGAAGCCGAAGTCACCCACGACCGTCACGCTGTAGTGATCCGGATCGGCCACCTTCGCGCCGAACGCGGCCGGCACCTCGTAGCCCAGCGTGCCCGCGCCGCCGGAGGGCAGATAGCGCCGCGGCTTGTCGATCTGCTGGAGCTGGCCCGACCAGATCTGCGTGATGCCGCAGCCCGTCGTGAACATCGTGTCCGCATCAAAGGCCTTGTTGACCTCTTCCAGCACGCGGTGCGGCATGATCGGGCAGGTGTCATAGTGCGTCTTGCGGGCCATCTGCTCGCGCAGCGCGGCGATGCCCTGGGCGCGCGCGGGGTTGACCGGCTTCATGCCGCGCGCGCGCGCGGTGTCGATCAGCGCACGCACGGCCAGGCGGGCATCCGACACGATGCCCAGATCCGGCTCGAACACCTTGCCGATCTGCTCGCGTGAGATGTCGATGTGGATGAACTTGCGCTCCCCGCGATAGACCTTCAGATCGCCCGTATGACGGTCGCTGAAGCGGCAGCCGATGCCCAGCACGAGGTCCGACTCCAGGAACACCTTGTTGCCCACCGGCTGGCCGACCTGAATGCCGGCATGTCCCGCGTTGAGCGGATGCTGCAGGGGGATGCCGCCCTTGGCCATGTACGTGGTGATGACCGGGATCTGCAGCAGCTCGGCCAGCTCGATGACGTCCTTCTCCGACTCGCTGAGCGTCACGCCGCCACCCATGATGATGACCGGGGCCTTCGAGGCCGCCAGCATGTCCGCCGCCTCGCCGATCAGGCGCATGTCCGGCTCGACCGTGGGGATGGGCAGCGGCTCGTACGCGTCGATGTCAAAGTCGATCTGCGCCTGCTGCACGTCCAGCGGCAGATCGATCAGCACCGGGCCCGGCCGGCCGCTGCGCATCAGGAAGAATGCCTCGCGCGCCACCTCGGGCAGCGTCTGCGCGTCCGTCACGCAGTACGTCTTCTTGGCCACCGGCTCGCAGATCTTGGCGATGTCCACGCACTGGAAGGGATCCATCTTCAGCTGCCAGACGTTGGCCTGGCCGGTGATGGCCAGCAGGGGAATGGAGTCGATATAGGCCGTATACATGCCCGTCACGAAGTTCGTCGCGCCAGGGCCCGACGTGCAGATCGCCAGCGCAATGCGGTGCGACGCGCGGTAGTAAGCGTCCGCCGCATGCGTGCAGGCCTCCTCGTGGCGCATGCAGTAGTGCGAGATCGGCGCATGCTCCAGGTACTGATATACCGCGTTGATGCCCGCGCCCGGAATGCCGAACGCATCCGTAATCCCTTCTTTGACCAGGATTTGCACCAGTGCTTCCGCTGCCTTCATGTGATGTTCCGCCTTTCTTGATTTCATTAAATGAAATCATATTTCTATAAATGAATTTTAGCACAGTCCATATAGAATGTCAACCTCGGAAAGCGGGACGCGCCGCAGACGGATTCTTCCGTCTGCGGCGCATCTACTTTGATATGGATTTGTGGATCACGACTGACGCGTAAGTGCGGGCGCCGGAATTCGCCCACACAGCGTATCTAACTGTTCGAGCAGATCCTCTTTCAGATCGATCGATCCCTGTCCGATCAGTCGTTGGCGGCTCGCATATGAGCCCTGCCCAGGAACATGCAGACCCGGCGCCCGCGCCTGCATACGGGCCACCATCTCGCCCGTACGCGCTTCAAAGCTACGTGCGCTCATCAGGGCGTCTGTGCGCATGGCGATGGCGGTATGGGATGTAGGGCTCGCCTGGCCGTGCACCAGATCGGGTTCGTCGATCACACAGCCATGGGAGAGGACAGCCGTGAGCATCTCCCCCAATACGGCCAGTCCAAATCCCTTATGTCCGCCGATGGGCAATCTCGTACCCTTTGACAGCGCCTGCGGATCAGTCGTCGGACGACCTTGCGCGTCAAACCCCCAGTAATCAGGTACGGGTTCGCCGCGGTCCATGCGCGCCTTGAGCGCGCCAAACGACGCATAGGCCATACACGCGTCAAAAAGCACCGGCCATCCTCGATCGGTCGGAAACGCATAGCCCATCGGGAGCGTGCCCACGACTTTTTCCACCCGGTCTGGAGCGCCCATCGTCGGCGCGCCTTTGCAAAGCAGCATTGCGGCAAAACCCTGTTCACTGGCCCACTCGACGTACGGAGCCGCCGCCATATAGTGATTGCTCGCGCGCACGGCGCACAGGCCAATGCCATGTACGCGCGCGGCTTCCACCGCACGCCTCATCGCAAACGCACAGGCCAGTTCCCCCAGACCATTATCGGCATCCCAGCTCTCCATTGCGCCGAACGACGCAAGCGGCTTATATGCCGGATTGACGGTCAAGCTGCCGTCCATCAGCCCCCGAATGCGCGAGGGGAAGTCATAGATATCATGGTGACCCACACCGCGCAGTGTTGCACGCATCACGACATCCGCCACAATTTTAGCGTTTTCCGCTTCCATGTTCAGCGCGCGCAAAATTCCTTCGAGCCACGCGCGCAGATCGTTCAACCCAACCCGCGCCATGTCAAAGCCCCTCTTTCAGCGTAATGTCGTATTCCTCCATCGCCTCGCGCACAGCACGCAGCAGTGGGCGCGTCGAGCCGTCGTAATGCCCCAGGGAGAACCCATCCACTCCCACCTGTGCCAGTTGGCCGATACTGTCGCGAATGATCTGAGGCGTGGCATTCGGGCGCACGGCGAAGGCGGCCAATAGCGGTTTGTCGCAGCCAATGGCGCGGCGGATTTTGTTGAGGGTATGGCGCTTATAGGCGAATCCGTCGGTCACCGGCCGCTGTTCTGTATAATCGCTGTCGCGTACAGAGTCCAGATAAGGTGCCGCGTGCGGATAGCTCAGGCCCGCCAACTCCGGATAGCGCAGATAGTTGTTATAGCGAAATTCCACCTGCGGCTTCACGCGTTTGATGGCGCCATAGATATCCCGAAACAGCGAGGTTATGCTGCGTGCGCGAAACTCCAGAAAACTTTGCAGTGCCGGATACTCTAGCAGCAGGCCTGCTTCCGTCAGGTTGCTGTCCATCAGAAGTTGTAGCGAGAGACACTGATCGTTATGATGATAGGGCGTCGCCGTTGCCACGTGTTCCAGCGCGCGCAGGGCCTCGACCATCGCATCCCAGTCATAGCCCATGGCAATGGCCTCGCGGCGGCAGTGTTCGCAGAAGCAACCGCCCGTCACGACGCCCAGCAGTGCGCTCAGTTTGGGATCCGTTTCATTGGGCAGGAACCACGGTGTTTTGACCGGTTCTCCCTGATGGAAAAGCATCATACAGGTCTGAATGAAGTCCACATCGTGCTCTTTCACGGTCTGTGCGAAGAGCACGCGCATATATTCGCGCACATCGGGGTTGTTGCAACAGAAATGCTGCGCGATGGGGCGTCCATGAATGTCCTTTTGCAGGACATCCGGCATCTCCCGCATGGCCTTTTCAGTATCATAGAATGTATGAGAGATCTCTACGCCGGCCTTCAGGCCGCGGCGGCGCGCGCACTCCACGAGCACGTCCAGCCAGTCTGTTCCCCTGAGAAAATCGCGTTCGGAGTGCTGCGGTTTCATCTTTGTCCCCGCGAAGGCGGCGGGATCAAGGCCATAGTAGACACGGCTGTCCTCGGGCGCATACCACTTGCGTGTCGGATTCTGCGTGTAGAACAGGCTCGTCAGCGGCCGCTTTTCGTAGTGCATAACGCCGACAAGATAGATGCTGTTGACGCTGCTATCTTCCGTCAGCTTATCTACAATGCGATCGATCGGTTCATCATGGAGGTCCCACGGATACAGGCTGGCAGCGATTTCATGGATGATCATGTCATTCCTCCTGTGGACGCCGTGTGGCGTCCATTTTTTGTTCTCGGTACTGAGTTGGCGTCATGTGCGTATATTTTTTAAAATTGCGTAAAAACGTGTGCAAGTCCTGATAGCCGACCTGTTGGGCAACCTGCGCGACAGACAGCTCCGTATCGCGCATCAGGGCGCATGCGCGAGTGACGCGTAGGCGGCCCACATATTCGCTCAACGTGACGCTCATACGCTCGGAAAAGAGACGGCTCAGATAGCTGCGCGAGAGTCCCTGCGCTGCGGCGACGCTCTCCAAAGACAGGTCGTATTCCCCATAGTGCTCGTGGATATAGTCCAGCGCATGCTCGACGGGGCCCTTTTGTTCCTTGGGCCCTCCGCGCGCCCGGCAGGCCCTGGCATAGATCTCCAGCACATGCGCGCGCAATTCTTCCATCGTGTCCACATCCACCAGATTGCTGACATCGACGGTGCGGATGAACCCATAGGGCAGCGTGCGCAGGACCATATTGATGATCTCATAGTACAGGCAACGCACAAGGCTGACGCTCATGCTGCAGTTTGAAATTTCACGAAACAGATGGTTGATGTGCGCCTCAATCGCTCCGTAGTTGCCCTCTTCAAGGTGGCGTTGAATGTCCGCCTGATTACGAAACGCCTGGACATAGCGCAAGCTGATGTCATCCACCCTTCCCTCGACTTCTCGCGCGAGGATGACCTGATCGTTGCCGCGGATCAGTCGGTATTCGCATGCATTTTCCGCCTGTGTGTAAGCGGCATGCAGGTCCGCAAGCGACTCCTTTTCCTCGCTGACGCCGATCGTCGCATGCAGTCCATAGCGTTCCCATATGCCTCGGATGACGGACTGCGCGCCCTGTGTGATCGCATTCTCACAAAGCTGAATCGGTTCATAGTTGAGCACGAGCGCCGTTAAGCCGGGCTCGACGAGCAGGGTGGACAACTGGCATCGACCGACAAACGCACACCCCAGCATCTCCTGCACATTTTCGTCGTCCACGCCTTCCCACGGCGACGAGCTCGGCCGGTGCACCAGTGCCAGCAGCACACGAAAGCGCGGATTATAAAATCGAATACTGAACTGCTGCGCCGCCTGTTCCAGGTTCATATTGTCGTCATAGCGTCCGCGCAGTACATTGAGCATAAAACGGCGCGCGGTAAACACGGATTCGCGCATGACGCGCTCCTGCAGTCGCAGGTTATCGCGCTTCGTCTTTGTATAGGCGAGTGTGATGTTTTCCAGCGCACGGTTTTTATAAAAGCCCGTCTTCTCCCGCTCGTCAAGATCCTGTAGTAACGGCTGTAGGGGTTTGTAGTTACGGTAGGCGAAGCACAGGGATAGCGCAATGCCCAACAGCACGGCCAGCATCAGATACGTGCCCAGCACGCGCAATGTGTGGTCTAAAGGTGCGCTGGCCAAGTTCTGTGGCACGAAAAAGAGCACGCGCACATCCATCGTCTCCAGCCGCGCCACATACAGCATGTACTCGCACGCATCGTAGCACACGGAGCGCCATTGCTCCCCCTGCTCCGGCTGCGCAAAGGCCTCCAACCCCTCCGCGCTGCTGTATACGACATTTTCATCGCCCTCCAGCACGCACATCTGCACCTGTGGCGCATGCGGCAGGGCGCCGGCCAATCCATCAAAGAGGGAACGCGGAATTTCGCACAGAAGATATTGGTCGCTCTCGCGCAGGATCGACAGCCGGCGTAGATAATAGATTTTCCCCGGCATCAGGTCCGGTCGATAGGCAAACTTGCCGGCTCCATGCTCGGCCACGATCTGCACGATGGCGTCCTCCTCCCAGGCCATGAACAGTCCCTCATTGGAAAGGAGACGATCCCCGCTCACGACCATGATGCGGTCGATAAATGCATTTGGCGTCTTGTAAGCGCTCAGTTTGCGTACGCCTTCATGCTTTTCCAAAGACGCCTGGTCACTGGCCATCACCGACGTCATCGTGCGTACATCCGTGTCCGTCACCAGCATGACGGCCAATGATTCCATCCCGACCAGATACTGTTCCAGCACGGACACAACCTGTTGGGAGGCCGCCTGCATGGCGGATTTGATCTCCCTCCATAACGCGGCACGCATGCTTCCCCAAATGCACACGCCAATGACGCCCGCCGGCACGGTCAATACCAGCAGAAACATGACGAGATACCGGAAAAACAGTCCGTGTCTGGAACCGGATTTCACAATGCATTCCTCCCGCATTACGGGGGCGGCGCCGAAACGCCGCCCCTTCTGGGCTTACAGCGATGCCTGATAGGCTTCGTTCTTCTGCCGGATGACCTCTTCGCCGCCGTTGGCCAGCCACGTATTACAGAAGTCTTCGAACATCTGGTCCAGGGCTGTCTCATCGGTCGAGCAGATCATCTTGGTGAACGCTTCATCGCGCAGCGTCGTGAGGATGGTATTGTATTCAATGTCCGCATCCGTCGTCACAAAGATCGGGGAGATGGGCTCGCCGTAGGTCTCGAACATCGCCACGCCATCCCAGACCTCCTGACTTGCGCAACGATCAAACCACTCGCGGCGGAACAGGTTCGAATACTGGATACTCAGGCCAGCCTGCGTGCGCTTATTGATGTCCTCCCATTCAGGCGTGAAGTGGAAGGTGCCCGTCTCGTCAACGGTATAGTGCACGCCCTCCTCGCCGTAGCGGATACGCAGATACCCCTCTTCCGACGCCGCATAGTTGAGCAGCTTCATCAGGCGGACGGGATTCTCGCACTTGGCGCTGATGGCCATCGTGTAGCCAATGGAGCGGAAGTCGTTCGTCCACAGGCGCTGCACACCGTCCCGACTGACGATCGGCTCATAGGCGATGAAGTGAGACTCCGGCTCACGCTCGCGCAGCGCCGCCAGGCCGATGTCAAACGCGGGATCCAGGCGCTGCACCTCCGTGCTCGCGTAGCTGCCGAACTTGCCCTGGCCGAGAACCTCCTCGAACTTTTCACGGTTGTACAGCGGGAACTGCGGGTCGATGTAGCCCTCCCGGAACCAACGGTTGATCATCTTGAGCGCCTCGAGCATCTCTGGCTGAATGGAGCCAAACGTCAACTCGCCATCCTTGACAAGCCACTGATCGGGTAAAACGCCGTAGTACTGATAGGCGGGCAAGAACGTCGAGGTAATCGGGTTATTCGGACCGCTGATGCCGTAGGTGTCGTCCTTGCCGTTTCCATCCGGATCATCCTCCGTAAAGGCGCGGATGACTTCTTCATACTCCTCAATCGTCGTGGGCACGGACAGACCCAGGTTATCCAGCCAGTCCTCCCGGATGACGGGAATGATGCCGTCCGTCCGATACTGATTGGGCAGCGAGTAGAGCTTCCCGTCGAAGATGAACGGGTCCCAGCATTCCTGCGGGCGGATGGCGAGCATCTCCTGGCCGTACTCCTGCACGAGTTCGTCCAGCGGGAGCAGCAACCCCATCTCCACCATCGTCGTGAGGATGGAATAGTCGTTGACCTGCACCAGGTCCGGCAGATCGTCCGAGGCGATCAGCAGGTTGAGCTTGTTCTGATAGTCGTTTGTTCCGCGGGAGACAAGCATGAACTCAAAATCCGCGTTGAACTTCTCCTCCAGGAACGACAGCGTCTCGTTTTCTTCCGGAACGTCAAACTGCTTGCCCTGCATGATCGTGAAGGAATAGTGGACACTTTCGTCGTCCTCCAGGTTCACTTCCGCCAACGTCATTCCAAAAGATGGAAGACTTAACAACAACCCGCAAAGCAACAATGCAAAAAATTTTTTCATCTCGTTTTCCCTCCATGTTCTTCTTCCGTCTCGTCGTGCCGGTATTCATCTCGTCCGTACGGGTCCGCCTTTGAACGATGTCCATGAAGGATTCTTCGCGCGTAAATATGCCTCCTTTCAACCGACGAATGGAAAATTGAGGAACATTCTGTCGGCGCGCGGCAGAGCGCTTCATCGACTTGACTCCATCAGCCCTTGATGGCGCCAATCATGACGCCCTTGACAAAGTACTTTTGCAAGAACGGGTATACCATCATGATCGGCAGGATCGCTACCACGATCGTCGCCAAGCGGACGGACTGAATCGTCGTGTCCGACATGGAATAGTCCGCGCCGCCGCCCGCCACATAGGACAGGTCGACGGATTGCACAATCTCGCGCAGCACCAGCTGCAGGGGGAAATTGCGTGAACGGTTGAGGTACATCACTGCGTCGAACCACGAATTCCAATAGCCTACAGCATAGAAAAGCGTCAACGTCGCGAAAATTGGTAGCGACAGCGGCAGTACAATGCGGATTAGCGCCGTCATGTCGCCCGCTCCATCGATCTTGGCCGACTCCTCCAACCCGCTGGGAATGGACTTGAAAAAGTTGATCAGCAGCAGCATGTTGTATACGGAGATCACCTTAGGCAGAATGAGCGCCCAAAGCGTGTCGATCAGCCCCAGGTCGCGAATCACCAGATAGGTCGGCACCAGGCCGCCGTTGAAAAGCATGGTGAAATAGAACAATGTCGTCAGCACGCGCCGCCCATGCAGGCGTTGCTTGGAAAGCGGATAGGCGGTCAGCGTTGTGAGCAGAAGCGAAAGCAGCGTGCCCACAATGGTGATGAACAGCGTATTGCCATAGGCGCGTAAAATGCTCGTCGTTGAAAACACCATGCTATACGCGCTCAGATCCAGATCCTTGGGGTACAGGAAGTAGATTTCCTGCGCGCCGACGCTGTCTCCGGAGATCGAACCGATGATGACATAATAAAAGGGATAGAGCGTGACGAACACGAGCAGAGCCATGAAAATTGAATTGGCCACGACAAACGCTCTGCCGTTGCGTCTGATCCGGTCGGAGCGCCGCTTGACGTATACCCCACTCATAGCATATTCTCCTCCCATCTCCTGGCCACTGTATTGACACCCAGCACCATCACCAGACCACATGCAGACTTGAACAGGTTCACCGCCGTCGAATAGCTATAGCGTGCCTGTTGCAAACCTACCTTGTAGACATACGTGTCGATGATCTCGCATTTTTCGTTGACCAGCGCATTGCTCATGATGAGAATTTGCTCAAACCCGGCATCCAGAATTTTACCCACGCGAAGGATCAACATGATCACGATCGTCGAACGAATGGCTGGAAGCGTGATATGCCACATCATCCGTCCACGCGAAGCGCCATCGATTGCAGCCGCCTCATACAGATTCATATCCACTCCGCTGAGCGCTGCCAGATAGATGATGGCGCTCCACCCAAGTTCCTTCCACGTATCCGAAAGAATCAGGACCCAACGGAAGGCATCCGGATCCAGCAGCACGTTCACATCGTTGCCCGTAATGGCCGTGATGGCCGTGGAAAACAGTCCTGTCTTCGGTGCCAACATCATCAGCACGAGATTGCCGACGACAACCCAGGAAATGAAATGCGGCAGATAGACGACCGTCTGAATGAATCGCTTGGCTCCACGCCTCTGGATCTCGTTCAGCAAAATTGCAAAGAGAATCGGAGAAGGAAATCCGACCAACAGTTTGCCAAAGCTGATTACAAACGTATTGATCAACACGCGCGCACAGTCCGGCGAGCTGAAAAACTGCCGGAAGTACTTGAATCCTGCCCACGGCGCTTCCCAGATCTCGCGTCCAAGCTTGTAGTCCTTGAATGCAATACTGATTCCATACATCGGCCAGTATTTAAAGAGCAAAAAGAAAACCAAGCCCGGGACGAGCATTAGATACAGCATCCGGTCCTTCCGCATGGTGCGCAAGGTTCGATTCATCCGTCTCTCCTCCTTTAATAATTCTTGCCGTCCGCGTTTTAAATATATCATCCAGCAATCCTATTTTTCTACGATTAATTTGTTTAATATGGATACTTTATTTTGCCATAAAGATGTTCATTTGGTTTTTTGACGTGCATTTCATCCAGTGTAGACCCCATTCCAAGCCCTGCATTCACGCGAAAAGCCCCGCCCTTGCCGGAATACGCAGCGGCGGCGGGGTGAACACTACGGTCAGACGAAGGAGGAGGATGGATTGTTGGACGCGGTCATTTCGCTTTCACACATCGGAAAGGTCTACAGGATGGGCGACACGCAGGTCGCTGCGCTGACGGACGTGAACCTCAATGTGCGGCGGGGCGAATTCATGGCGGTCGTCGGGCCGTCCGGATCGGGCAAGTCGACGCTGATGCACATCATGGGCTGCCTGGACCGGCCCAGCACGGGGACGTATCGCTTGGACGGGCGCAGCGTGGAGACGCTGCGGGAGGATGAGCTCGCACAGGTGCGCGGGCGCAAGATCGGGTTCGTCTTTCAGGGGTTTCACCTGCTGCCGCGGCTGACGGCGCTGGAAAACGTCGAGCTGCCGCTGCGCATCGCAGGCGTAAGCGGACGCGAACGCCGGGAGCGCGCAGCTGCGGCGCTCTCGCGCGTAGGATTGGACGCGCGCATGCGCCATCGGCCCAGCCAGCTCTCCGGCGGGCAGCAACAGCGCGTGGCCATCGCGCGCGCGCTGGCGGCAGACCCGCCGGTGCTGCTCGCGGACGAGCCGACGGGCAATCTGGACTCGCGTGCCAGCCGCGAGGTGATGGATCTGTTGTGCGCGCTCAACGCGCAGGGGCGCACCGTCGTGCTCATCACGCACGATCCGGCCGTGGCCGCGCGGGCCGGGCGGCGAGTCCAGGTGACGGACGGACGAATCACCGACTCATGACGCGGCGTGCGCACGTCCTTTCGCCGCCTGAATGGAATTGGTTGACATATCGGTTCGGGCATGCTATCCTCATGGCATAAAAAGAGCTCCCTGCATAGGGAGGTATGTGCCGGGAGGAGACTGCATGGCCTGCATTTTTATCGTCGAAGATGAGGAGCGCATCGGCTTGCTCATCGAAAAGACCGTGACGAAGGCCGGTCATGAGGCCGTCGTGTTGCGCGATGCGCGGGAGCTGGAAGCCCGTCTGAAAACGGAGACGCCGGATCTGCTGCTGTTGGACCTCATGTTGCGGGGCAAAAACGGATTTGACATCCTGACCGACTGGAAGCGGGCTCGGGCCACTGCCCGTATACCGGTGATCATTCTGTCCGCCCGCAGCGCCGAGCAGGACAAGGTCCGCGGTCTGGAATTGGGGGCTGAGGACTACGTCACCAAGCCCTTCGGCGTGCGCGAGTTGCAGGCGCGCATCCAGACCGCGCTGCGCCGCATCACGCCGGCCGCACGGCGCGTCGAGCTGGGCGCATTGACGCTCTATCCGGATTCGCGCGAAATATCGGTGGACGGTCAGTCCGTCGATCTGACGTATAAGGAGTATGATCTGTTGCTGTGCCTGTGGAAGTACGCCGGCCGGACCGTCAGCCGCGTGCAGCTGCTGCGCGAGGTATGGGGCTACGCGGCGGACGCGGACACGTCGCGCACGGTCGACTATCACGTCGCGCAGCTGCGCGCCAAGCTGCGCGACGACCCATCCCATCCCCGATTTGTGCAGACGGTGCGCGGTGCAGGCTATCGCCTGATGATGCCATGAAGCAGCGGCTTAGGCGTATGTACTGGACCGGCGTGCTCGTCGCAGCGCTCGCAGCCCTCGCCGCGTTCGGCACGCTCGTATTTTCCAAGGTTGCGGATACCCGGGAAAGCCTCTTGTCCATCCTGAGCACGGCCTCTGCGTGGACCGAGGAGTCGATGACCGACCTCTCCAGCCTGGCTCGGCGTATTGCAGACAGCGCGCCGCCGCTGCGCGTGACGTTCCTGCTGCCGCAGGGCATCGTGCTGGCCGACAGCGAGGCTTCGCCCGATGACATGGAAAATCACCTTTCACGGCCGGAGGTGCAGGCGGCGCTCGCCGGCCGAACCGGGACGAGCGTGCGCTATTCCACCACACAGCGCACGATGACGATCTATGCTGCGGCGCAGCTGTCGCCCATGCTGATCTTGCGTCTGAGCTATCCCCTGCATGAGATCACCGGCGCGCTCGCGGCGTATGCGGCGGTGTTTGCGCTGCTCTTCGGCCTGCTCGCGTGGGTGCAGCGGCGCACGGCGCGCCGCCTTTCGCTGGAGCTGATCGCCCAGCTTGAGCGAATCGAAGGCCTGCTCGTCGGCGCGGGAAGCGGCCTGGACGAGAGCGCCTTCTTTCCGGAGCTGCGCCCCACGATGCGCAGCCTGCACTATCAGATTCGGCGCTTGCACGAGGATCTGCGCGAGATCGACCGCACGCAACGCCTGCGGCGCGACTTTGCCGCGGGCGCATCCCATGAATTGAAGAGCCCGCTCACCTCCATCCAGGGATTTGCCGAGATGCTCAGCGAAGGCATGGACGACTCGCCCGAGGAGCGCAGGCTGTACGCGGAGTGCATTCTGAAGGAATCCGCCCGCATGCGCGCTGTTATCGACGACATCCTGCTGCTCAGCCGCGCCGAGATGGCCTGCGAAGAGCAGTTGGAAGACGTGCGCGTCGAGGCGGTGGCGCGCGAGGTCGCCGCATCGCTCGCCGGTCAGTGCCGCGGGCGCGGCATCGGCATCCAGGTCGAAGGGACTTTCACCCTTCGCGCCGTGGAACAGGACGTGTGGGAGATGCTCTACAATCTCATGGGCAACGCCGTGCGCTATGGACGCGAAGGCGGGCATGTGCGCGTGCTGGCGCACGAGGACGGATTCTGGGTCGAGGACGACGGCATCGGCATCGCGCAGGAGCACATTCCGCTGATCTTCGAGCAGTTTTACCGCGTCGACAAGGGCCGCAGCCGCGACATGGGCGGCACCGGCCTGGGGCTGTCCATCGTCGCACGGTTGGCCGCAAAATACGACGGCACGATCAGCGTGCAGAGCGAAATCGGCCGGGGAAGCCGCTTCTGCGTTTCTTTTGTGAGGAATATGTGAGGAATGCCTCCCATGGATTCCCTTTTCCCCGCATGCGGTCTATACTGCATGCATCAGCCCAACCACGCCAAGGGCAATATGGAAAGGGGTATCACCGGGATGAAAAAGACGATGATCAGATGGTGCTGCGCGGTCTTGTGCGCGGCGGTATGCTTCCAGGGCGCGCCCGCCCTGGCCGAGGAGGCGCCCTCTTCGGTCGCGGCCTATTGGGCGTTGGTGAGCGGCTCCCCCGTCGCCGCACAGACGAGCGAGCGGGCGGAATTCAAGCTGCTTGAGCAGGTCATGAACGGCGTATACAGCGACGGCAGTCTGGCCGATACGGCCCACGCGCAGGCGCTGGCCTCGGCCATGCCGCTGCTTGCGCAACTGCCGCAGGACGAAATCACGGCGTTCGCCAATGCCTATCAGATGGATGAGCAGGCGGTGCGTCACGCCTACTACCAGGCGCTGGCCAATGCCCTCAAGGCCGAAATCCATCTCAACCCCGCTTCCGAAGAGCGCTACCGCAATATCCAGATCCTGCTGGATCTGTTTCTCTCCGACGAGGACGGAGACGACGATGACGCCGAGCGGGAAACCATTCGCGGGCTGATCACCCCGCAGCAGGTCAAAACCATCTCCGAGGATTACGGCCTTCCCTCCGGCTTTGTCACCCACATCGTCATGGACGACGATTGGGACGATGACGACTGGGACGACGACGACGATTGGCGCGACGACGACCGCTACGACGACTGGGATGACGATTGGGACGACGATGACGACGACGACCGGGACGACGACGACGACCGGGACGACGATGACGACGACGACGATGACGACGACGATGACGACGACGATTGGGACGACGACCGGGACGACGATTGGGACGACGACCGGGACGACGATTGGGACGACGACCGGGACGACGACGATGACGATGATGATGACGACGATGACGATGATGATGACGACGATGACGACGACGACGATGACGACGACGATGATGATGACGACTGATGGCGACCATTGACGGAGGAGGCGGGGCGCTGCTGCGCCCCGTCCTTTCCGCATGAAGGGCACATGAAAAGACGGCAAAGATACAGACGGCTGGCCCTGACGGTCCTAGTGCTGGCCCTGCTGGCGCGGGGTTCTCCCGCCCATGCGCAGGACGCGCAGATCGACACCTTTTTTATACAGGATTGGCTGGACGCCTGCCAGCAGTCCGGCTATCGCGCACAAAGCAGCGACGAAAAGCTGGTGGCCATGGCATTGGAGGGCAGCTTTCTGGGCCTGGACATGACGGACGCCATGAACCTGCAGGTGCTGGCGGCCGTACATCCGCTGCTCTCGGCAGTGCCTTCCGGCACGATTTCGCACGTGGCGGCGCAGGCAGGCGTAGAGGAAGGCATCGCATTCCATGCCTATCATGTATCCCTGTCGCAGACGTTGCGCGCAGAGGCGGCGTTGATGCCGGCCAGCGATGAACACGTCGCCGATATGCGCGCGCTTCTGGCGCCCTTTCTGACGCCTGAAAACACCGAGGCCGACCTGCTGCGCGGGCTGCTCGCGCCCGGAATGACATCTCAGGTTGCGCAGGCCCTCTCGCTTCCCGAGGAGTTCACCGCGTTTATCATGCTGGATGAGACGTGGTGGGATGGTTACTGGCAGGACGACGCCGGCTATTACGCGTCGTCGCAGGGCGGCTGACGCGCAACGAACGAGGCGCCCCGACTGTGCGGAGCGCCTCGTTCGTCATGCGTTTTCTGTCCGTCATTCATATTTGCCATTGGCCAGCGTGCGCTTGAGGAACTGGCCCGTGTAGCTCTTGCGGCACTTGGCGACCTCCTCGGGCGTGCCCGTGACGACCACCTGGCCGCCGCGGTCGCCGCCCTCGGGGCCCAGGTCGATCACGTAGTCGCACGCCTTGATGATGTCCAGGTTGTGCTCGATGATCAGCACCGTGTTGCCCGCGTCGGCCAGGCGCGAGAGCACCTGCACCAGGCGGTCGCAGTCGGCCATGTGCAGGCCGGTCGTCGGCTCGTCAAGCACATAGAGCGTCTTGCCCGTGCTGGCGCGGCTGAGCTCCGTGGCCAGCTTGATGCGCTGCGCCTCGCCGCCCGAGAGCGTCGTCGAGGGCTGGCCGAGCTTGATGTAGCCCAGGCCCACGTCGTAGAGCGTCTGCAGCTTGCGCAGGATCTTCTCGTGGTTCTCGAAGTAGCCCAGCGCCTCCTCCACGGTCATCTCCAGCACGTCGTAGATGTTCTTGCCCTTGTAGAGGACCTCCAGCGTCTCGCGGTTGTACCTGCGGCCCTTGCACACCTCGCAGGGCACGTACAGATCCGCCAGGAAGCTCATGTCGATCTTGATGATGCCGTCGCCCGCGCAGGCCTCGCAGCGCCCGCCCTTGACGTTGAAGGAGAAGCGGTTCTCCTTATAGCCGCGCGCCTTGGCGTCCGGCGTCTGCGCAAACACCCGGCGGATAAGGTCGAACACGCCCGTGTACGTGGCGGGATTGGATCGGGGCGTGCGGCCGATGGGCGACTGGTCGATGGCGATGACCTTGTCCAGCACGGGCCGGCCCTCGGGCGGGAACAGGCCGTCGAACCCGTCAAAGTCGCCGGGGCGGATCTTGGCGCGGTTGAGGTCGCGCGCGAGCGCCTTGTACACGATCTCGTTGACGAGCGAGGATTTGCCGCTGCCTGACACGCCCGTCACCACGCACATGACGCCCAGCGGAAGGTCCACGTCGATGTGCTTGAGGTTGTGCGCGCGCGCGCCGCGCACGGTGATGAAGCCTGCCGGCTTGCGCCGCACCTTCGGGATGGGGATATAGCGCCGGCCCGACAGGTACTGGCCGGTGATCGAATTCGGGTTCTGCTTGATCTCCTCGACCGTGCCCTGCGCGATCAGACGCCCGCCGTGCGCGCCCGCGCCCGGGCCGATGTCCACGATCTGATCCGCCGCGTACATCGTGTCCTCGTCGTGCTCCACGACGACCAGCGTGTTGCCCAGGTCGCGCAGGTTCTTGAGCGTGGACAGCAGCCGCTCGTTGTCGCGCTGGTGCAGGCCGATGGACGGCTCGTCCAGGATGTAGAGCACGCCCACGAGGCTGGAGCCGATCTGCGTGGCCAGGCGGATGCGCTGCGCCTCGCCGCCCGAGAGCGTGGAGGCCGAGCGCGAGAGCGTCAGGTAGTCCAGCCCGACGTCCGCCAGGAAGCCCAGGCGCGAGCCGATCTCCTTGAGCAGCTGATGCGCGATCATCCGCTCCTTCTCGGTCAGCTCCAGCCCGTCAAAGAACTTCTTGGCCTGCAATACCGACATGTCCGACACCTGCGCCAGGTTCTTGCCGCCGACCGTCACGGCCAGCGCCTCGCGCTTGAGCCGCCGGCCGCCGCAATCCGGGCAGGGCGTCTGGGTCATCAGCTCCTCGTAGGCCTCTTTGGCCCCGTCGCTGCTGGTCTCGGCATAGCGGCGCTCGATCGTCGTGATGATGCCCTCAAACGGCACGGTGAAGCTGCCGCTGCCCTGCGCCCGGCTGTACTCGACGCGGATCTTCTCGCCCCTGGAGCCGTAGAGCAGGATGTCGACGATCTCCGGCGGCAGATCCTGTAGCGGCGTATCCAGCGAGAAGCCGTAGTGTTTGGCCAGCGCGCCGAAGAACATGTTCGCCTGCGACGAGGGATCGCGCGTATTCCAGCCCACCGCCTGGATCGGGTCCTCGCGCAGGCTCTTGCTCCAGTCGGGGATGACCAGCTGCGGGTCGACCTTCATCAGGTTGCCCAGGCCCGAGCACGTCGGGCACGCGCCGAACGGGCTGTTGAACGAGAACAGCCGCGGCTCCAGCGCCTCGATGCTCACGTTGCAGTCCGGGCACGCATAGTTCTGTGAAAAGAGGATCTCCCGCTCGCCGGGCCCGATGTCCGCCACCGCCAGGCCGCCGGACTGCTTGAGCGCCGTCTCCAGCGAGTCCGTCAGCCGCGTCTGGATCCCCTCCCGCACGGCGATGCGGTCCACCACCACCTCGATGGTGTGCTTCTTCTGCTTGGCCAGCGGCGGCACGTCGCCCGTATCGTACGTCTCGCCGTCCACGCGCACGCGCACGAAGCCCTGCTTGGCCACGTCCTCCAGCAGCTTCTGGTATTCGCCCTTGCGCCCGCGCACCAGCGGCGAGAGGATCTGCACGCGCGTGCGCTCCGGCAGCGCCAGAATCTGGTCGACCATCTGATCGACCGTCTGCTGGCGGATCACCTTGCCGCACACCGGACAGTGCGGGATGCCGATGCGCGCGTAGAGCAGGCGCAGGTAGTCGTGGATCTCGGTGACGGTGCCGACCGTCGAGCGCGGGTTGCGGCTCGTCGTCTTCTGGTCGATCGAGATGGCCGGCGACAGGCCGTCGATATAGTCCACGTCGGGCTTTTCCATCCGGCCCAAAAACATGCGCGCGTAGGATGAGAGCGACTCGACATAGCGCCGCTGTCCCTCGGCGTAGAGCGTGTCGAACGCCAGGGACGACTTGCCGCTGCCCGACAGGCCGGTGAACACCACCAGCTTGTCCCGCGGGATCGTCAAATCCACATTTTGTAAATTGTGCTCGCGCGCGCCCTTGATGACGATTTGATCTTGCACGGAGAACCTCCACAGGCTGAGCGGTCGTTGAGATGCCTCTTTAAGGTGCTTCTTTTGCGCTGTCATTATAGCACAAAAATAAAATGAGAACAAGCGTTTTTATTTAACGGCTGCGACGCCGCGCGCGCTGGCGTCCCCTGACCTGTGGCCCCGGCGCGGGCGCTGCCTCGCCGCGCAGCGCGAACAGCCGGTCGCGCAGCTTGGCGGCCAGCTCAAAGTCCAGGTTGGCTGCGGCCTGCAGCATCTGCTCCTCGATGTGCTCCTCCATGCGGCGCTGCTCCTCGTCGGTGAGGGGCGCCTCGCGCAGGCGGGAGCGCTTCTTTTCGCCGGGCGCGTGGCCGATCTCGAGCAGATCGCGCACGGCCTTGCTGACGGACTGGGGCGTGATGCCGTTGGCCTCGTTGAAGGCCATCTGCAGCTGGCGGCGGCGGTTGGTCTCAAAGATGGCGGCGTTCATGCTGTCGGTCATGACGTCCGCATACATGATGACGCGGCCCTCGACGTTGCGCGCGGCACGGCCGATGGTCTGTACGAGCGAGACCTCGGAGCGCAGGAAGCCCTCCTTGTCCGCATCCAGGATCGCCACCAGGGCGACCTCCGGGATGTCCAAACCCTCGCGCAGCAGGTTGATGCCCACCAGCACGTCGAACTCGCCCAAGCGCAGCGCGCGGATGATCTCCTGGCGCTCCATCGTCTGGATGTCGGAGTGCAGGTAGCGCACGCGCACGCCCATCTCCTGCAGATAGCCCGTCAGGCTCTCGGCCATCTTCTTGGTCAGCGTGGTGACGAGCACGCGCTGCCCCTTGGCCGTGACGGTGCGCACCTCGGAGAGCAGGTCGTCCACCTGGCCCTGGGCCGGGCGCACGATGACCTCGGGATCCAGCAGGCCCGTGGGGCGGATGATCTGCTCGACCACCTGCGCGGAGCGCTCCAGCTCATAGGGCGCGGGCGTGGCGCTGACGTAGATCGTCTGACCGATGCGCTCCTCAAACTCATGAAACTGCAGCGGCCGGTTGTCAAACGCCGACGGCAGGCGGAAGCCGTACTCCACCAGCGACGTCTTGCGCGCGCGGTCGCCGTTGAACATCGCGCGGATCTGCGGGATCGTCACGTGCGACTCGTCGATGAAGCAGATGAACCCCTTGGGGAAGTAGTCCAGCAGCGTGTAGGGCGCGTCGCCGGGCTTGCGCCCGTCGAAGTAGCGCGAGTAGTTCTCGATGCCGGTGCAAAAGCCGATCTCGCGCAGCATCTCGATGTCGTAGTTCGTGCGCTGGGACAGGCGCTGCGCCTCCAGCAGCCGATCGTCGTCCTTGAGCTCCTGCACGCGCGCCGCCAGGTCGCGCTCGATGTCCTCGATGGCCCTGTCGATCGTCTCGCGCGGCGTCGCGTAGTGCGTGGCCGGGAAGACGACCGCATGGTCGAGCACCATCTCCACATGGCCGCTGACGACATCCACCTGGGAAATGCGGTCGATCTCATCGCCGAAAAACTCCACGCGAATTGCCTTATCGTTGCTGTTTGCCGGAATGATCTCCACCACATCGCCGCGAACGCGAAATGTGCCTCTGTCGAACTCCACATCGTTGCGCGTGTACTGGATGTCCACCAGGTCGCGCAGCAGGCCGTCGCGGCCCATCTCCATGCCGGGGCGCAGCGAGACCATCATGCCCTCGTACTCGCTGGGATCGCCCATGGAGTAGATGCACGAGACCGACGCGACGACGATGACGTCGTTGCGCTCGCGCAGCGCCGCCGTGGCGCTGTGGCGCAGGCGCTCAATCTCGTCGTTGATGGACGCGTCCTTCTCGATGTACGTATCCGTGGAGGCGATGTACGCCTCGGGCTGGTAGTAGTCGTAGTAGCTGACGAAGTACTCCACCGCGCTGTCAGGGAAGAACTCGCGAAACTCCGCGCACAGCTGCGCCGCGAGCGTCTTGTTGTGCGCGATGACGAGCGTGGGCCGCTGCACCCGCTCGATGACCGACGCCATCGTAAACGTCTTGCCCGAGCCCGTCACGCCCAGCAGCACCTGCCCCCGGTCGCCCTGCTCGATGCCGCGCGCGAGCGCCTCGATTGCCTGGGGCTGGTCGCCCTGCGGCTTGAACGGGGACTTGAGCACAAAGCGTCCCTCCACGCCGGTTCACTCCCTTCGGCGGCATGCCGCCGTCTGTTTCGAATCTTTATTATAGCACATTTTACGTTAAATTAGAACGCCCGTTCGCAGGAAAAGGCCTCAAAACAGACAAAAAAACGGCCGGACGGCCGTTCATCGTTCAATGCAGGAGATCGCGGCGCAGGCGACACTCCTCCGGCGTCATGGCAAAGGTGCGCTTGTACAGACGGCCAAAATAGCTGGTATCCCAATAGCCGACCGATTCGGCCACTTCGCGGATGCGCATGTCGGTGTGCAACAAGCGCCGCCGACCCACATGCAGACGGACGTGCTGCAAAAAAGACGCAGGCGAAAAGCCCGTATATTGCCGAAAGACAGCGCACAGACGCGCGCGGGACATATAAAAATGCGCGCTGAGCTCCTCCAGCGACACGTTATCCCGTATATGATCGCACAGGTACTGCTGAATATCGGCCGTCTGTTCCTGCCGGCTGAAAGCAAAGCATCCTTCCAGGGAGATCGTCGCTTCGGCGAGCATTCTGCCAAAGCTGCGAAAGTCCCGATGCGCCCGGCTGAGTCCGGAATCAGGCGGAAGATCGGGTACGCCCTCCTGCCGGGAGATCAGCCAGGCGCCGCCAAACCCAATCACGTTCAGCGCCTCACCGGGCGCATTCCAATCGTTTGAAGGAGCACAGGCGGCATCCGAAAGCAGCAAAAAGCATCTTGCATGGCGCGCAACCCGGCTGCACAGGCGTTCCAGGGCGGCGTTTTCGCGAAAGCTTGCGGGCCTTCCTGGATCCACGATGGGCGCCTCGCGGCGGTCCATGCAGCGCCTGCGGATGTCCTCGAGCGTCGCCAGCACCTCATCTCGCTCAAACGGTTTGACGATGTAGCGGCTGACGCCCAGACGAATGGCCTCTTTGGCCGCCTCGAAGTCACGGTAGGCGCTGATGAGCACAAATTCCGGCCTCTGTCCGGCTGCAATGAGGTTTTCGATCAGCTCCAGACCGCTCATGTCCGGCATGCGGATGTCCGTCATGACGACATCGGGCCCTTCTTTACGGATGAATCCAAGGGCCTTCTGTGCGGACGTGAAGCGGCCGACAATGGCAAATCCAAGCGATTCCCAGTCCAGCAGACCGCTCAATCCCTGCAGCACGAGTTCCTGGTCGTCCACGATGACCACCCGTATCATGAATCCACCTCCTCTTTCGGAACGGTCGAGGGAATATACAGGCGGATACACGTATAGTGTCCTTCCCTCGAGGTGATTACAAATCGAAATGAGGGGCCGAAAAAGAGCCGCATACGCCGTACGATGTTCAGCAGGCCGATGTGCTGCTCCTGTCCCGGCGCAGGAGCTTCATCGCACTGGCGGCGCAGCATCTGTAGCCGTTCGGGCGAGATGCCGCGTCCATTATCCGCCACTTGCAGGATAAGCGCTCCGTCTGTCTCTATCCATGCGCTGATCAGAATGATGCCGGGGCGTGACCGGCCGGACAGTCCGTGCAGCAGCGCGTTCTCGATCAGAGGTTGCAGCGTCATGGCCAGCACCCGCATATCCCTGGCCTGTTCGTCCACGCAAAAGCGCAGCACGGGCTGCGGCGTATACTGCGGGCGCAGGACATTGAAATATCCCTCGACGCTGCGCAGCTCCTCGGCCAGGGTGACGACCATGTCGGCATTGAGCAGATAGCGATAGCTGCGCGAAAGGCCGCATACCTGCTTCTCGATCTCCGGAACGCCATGGGCCTGCGCAAGGGAACGGATGCACTCCAGGGCATTAAACAAAAGGCTCTGTCACAACAAATGGTTGATTTTTGACGAGAAATAGCGTATAATAATAGTAAGAAACAGTACCACCG
>CALVNS010000023.1 GCA_944349855.1 uncultured Eubacteriales bacterium
TGCGCGTCGCGCGCCGCGGCACGGATCTGGCCCGTCTGAGCGTCGCCAACGACATCTCGCGCCATGTGGCTGCGGGCTGCATGGACGCCGCGCAGGCCGAGCGCGCACTGCTGGCGCTGGCCGAATCCCCCGGGCCGCGCCAGGCGCTGTGCGTTGCAGCGGCGGGCGTCGGCGCGGCCATGTTTGCGCTGATGTTTCGCGGCGGACCCGCTGCGGCGCTGGTGGCGCTGCTCTCGGGCGCGCTGACGCAGGCCGCCGTCCCGCTGATCGCGCGTGTGGAGTTGTCTCAGCCCGTTACGAATGTGTTGGGCGGCTTTCTTACGGCGCTCGTGGCCTACGGCATCAACTTTGCTTTCCCCTACGACACGCCCAACGCCGCCATTGCGGGCGGCATCATGCCGCTGCTGTCGGGGCTGCTCATGACCAACGCCGTGCGCGACACGCTCTACGGCGACCTGGTCTCCGGCGTCTCCCGCGCGGCGGAGGCCCTGCTCATCGCCGCGACGGTCGCCATTGGCGTGTTTGTCGCGCTGAAATTCTGGGCGTTCTTCGGGGGGCTGTGATCATGAAGCTCTACTTTGCCGTTTCCGCCGTCAGCGCGTTCTTCGGGGCGGGCGCGTTCGCGCTGCTCTTTCACGCGCCGCTGCGCACGGTGTTTCCCTCCTGCCTGATTGCATCGGTGGGTTATCTGCTCTATGTCGTGCTCGACGCTGCGGGCAACGGCACCGTCGCCTGCTATTTTTTCAGTTCGTTGGTCATGAGCGCGCTGTGCGAGCTGTCCGCGCGCCGCATGAAGACGCCCGCGACCGTCTTTCTGACCTCGTCCCTGGTCACGCTCGTACCGGGCTTTGACCTGTTCCAGATCATGCTCTACCTGGCGCAGGGCGACGGCGCGCTGGCCGCGTCGCACGCCATGACGGCGCTGCAGGGCGTCATGTCCATCGCCGCAGCGACGGCCGCATGCACGGTCGTCTTTCGCGCCGTCAAGCCGCACGCACGCCACACGGCGTGAGCAATGAGTTCATACAGAGGAGGGGCTCTCATGTTTCAGGGCAAGGTGGCCGTCGTCACGGGCGGCGCGCACGGCATCGGTTTGGCCATCGCGCAGGCGTTTGCGCGGGAGGGGGCAGCGGTATGCGTGATCGACCGCACGCCCAACCCATACTTCACCGGCGACGTGGGCGAGGAGGAGACGCTGCGCCGCTTTGCAGAGCGGGTGATTGCCGATCACGGGCGGGTGGACTTTCTCATTCACAACGCGCCGCCGCCCATGAAGGGCATCGACGCGTGCAGCTATGAGGAGTTCAACCGAGCGCTTCACATCGGCGTGACCGCGCCCTTCTATCTGACGAAGCTGTTCCTCCCGCACTTCGCGCCCGGCGCGGCGATCGTGAACATCTCCTCCTCGCGCGACCGCATGAGCCAGCCGCAGACGGAGAGCTACACCGCCGCCAAGGGCGGCATCTCGGCACTGACGCACGCGCTGGCCGTCAGCCTCTCGGGCCGGGTGCGGGTCAACTCGATCTCCCCCGGCTGGATCGACACGGAGTACATCGAATACCATGGCCCGGACGCCGCGCAGCATCCCGCAGGCCGGGTCGGCAACCCGTCGGATGTGGCCGCGCTGGCGCTGTTCCTGTGCTCGGACAAAGCGGGCTTCATCACGGGCGAAAACATCTGCGTCGACGGCGGCATGACGCGCCAGATGATCTATCACGGCGACTGCGGTTGGACGCTGGATCCGCACGCCTAAGCGCGCAAAGCCCTTCCGGGCGGTACCGGGAGGGCTTTTTTTCATGCCGTCATTTCTTCACAGCGCGTAGAGCTTTTGCACCTCGTCCTGCGTCAGCTCGCGCCACTGGCCGGGCCTGAGCGCGCCCAGCGCCAGCGGGCCGAAGCGCACGCGCCGCAGCGCCAGCACGCGGTGGCCCACAGCCTCGAACATGCGGCGCACCTGGCGGTTGCGCCCCTCGTGGATCGTCACCTGCGCCACCGTCGCAAACGTCTCCTGCCGCACGACGGACACCTGCGCGGGGGCGGTGGGCCGCGCGTCGCCCGTCAGCGCGACGCCCTCGCACAGCCGACGCACGTCCTGCGGCGACACGCTGCCCGTCACGCGCGCGATGTAGACCTTGTCCACCTCGCCGCGCGGGTGCAGCAGGCGCTGGACCAGCTCGCCGTCGTTGGTGAGCAGCAGCAGGCCCTCGCTGTCGTAGTCCAGCCGGCCGACCGGATAGATCCGCTCGGGCACCTCGCCGGCAAAGCGGTCGAGCACGGTCGCGCGGCCCCTGTCGTCGCTGACGGTCGTCACCTCGCCCACCGGCTTGTAGTAGAGAATGTAGCGCTTGCGCGCCTCGGGCGCCACGGGCGCGCCGTCCAGCGTGACGCGCTGGCCCTCCTCGACCTGCGTGCCCAGCTGATCGACCGTCCGTCCGTCGACCGCCACGCGGCCCGCAAGGATGATCTCCTCGCACTTGCGCCGGGAGGCGACGCCGCACAGCGCCAGATATTTTTGCAGACGCATCGGCCTCACCTCGCACGCAGCTTGTAGTAGAAGAGCGCGCACGCCGGCAGCGCCGCCGGCCGCTCGCCCGTCCGCGCCAGGCCCGCATAGCGCATGCGGTCCACGCCGCCCAGCGCAAAGCCGCAGTGCTCCAGGAACTGGCAGGCCGCGGGGTTGGCGTCCTGCGTCTCCACGACGAGGCCCTCGCACCCGTGCAGCGCCGCCCAGTCCATCGCCACGTCCAGCATCTCTCGCCCCAGCCCCTTGCGGCGCGCGGGGATGTCCACGCGCACGTCCGTCACGCGCGCCAGGCGGTTTTCGCTCTCCTCGACGGCGATCTGTCCGCACAGCGCGCCCTCCAGATAGCCGAAAAACACATCCCGGTCGCGCCGGCCCAGAAAGTCCGCCGCCTCCTCGTCCTCGCAGCCGCTCCGGCTCCACACGGCGCTGGCCAGCGGCCTGTATTCCAGCGCAAACCCGCCGCGCGTGAGGCGCAGCGCCGCCACCTCGCTGACCAAATAGCGGGGCTCGATTGCGTTGAGTTGTTTGGCATTGCTTTCGTCCATTCGAATGATCTTCATCGGTTGCTCCTTATGTCACTGCCAGCCGTTCAGCAGCGGCCAGCGCAGCAAAATGGTTCTAACGTTCACGGCAAAGGAACGGGCCTGCACATCCTGCGCCGCCACGAGCGGCACGGTGAGCAGCGTCTCACCTGCCAGCACGGCGCTGGCCGTGCCCAGTTCGTCGCCCGCGCGCACCGGGGCCTCGAGCTGTTCGGGCAGGTCGAGCACGAGCCGCACCTCCTCGCCCTGCTGGACCGGCACGGACAGATCCGACAGCGCCACCGCGCTCACCGCGTGCTCCACACCGCCGGAGACGGGCACGACCCGCGCGTCCTGACCGGCGCTGTAGAGTGTGAGCATGCCGTAGCGTTCAAAGCAGTCGTCCATCAGGCGCGCCGCCTCATCGAACCACTCGGGACAGTTGAGCAGCGCGCCCACGAGCTCCAGCCCGTCCCGCTGCGCGCCGAACACGAGGCAGCGCCCCGCCGCGCGCGTGTAGCCGGTCTTGACGCCCGTGGCGCCCGGATAGTCGGACAGCAGGCGGTTCTTGTTCTGCAGCTGCCGGTCGTAGTCGCGCCCCTCCCAGGGGATGGACGCGCGCTGCGTGGAGACGATCCGGCGAAAGGCGGGAATCGTCATCGCATAGCGCGAGATGAGCGCCAGGTCGCGCGCTGTGGTGTAGTGGCCGTCCATGGGCAGGCCGTGCGGCGTGACAAAGTGCGTGTTTTGCGCGCCCAGCTCCCGCGCGCGCGCATTCATGAGCTGGGCAAACCCCTCCACGCTGCCGCCCAGGTGCTCCGCGATGGCGACGGCCGCATCGTTACCCGAGGCCAGCATCAGCCCCAAAAGCATCTGCCCCAGAGGCAGCGTCTCGCCCAGGTTCAGGTAGATCGACGTGCCGGGCACGCCATAGGCATTCTCCGAGCAGGTGACGGGCTCGTCCGGCTCCCCCATCTCCAGGGCCAGCAGCGCCGTCATCACCTTGGTGGTGGAGGCCATGGGCAGCTGCACGTCCGCCTCGTACTCAAAGAGCACACGCCCCGTCGTCAGCTCCATGATGCAAACGGCCGCCGCACTCGTCTGTGCCCGCGCCACTCCATTATACAGGACGAGCAGCGCCGTGAAAAGACCCGCGATCCATCTTTTCATCCGTTTCCCCCCTCCGCGTCCATGTCAACAGCGTATGCGCGGACCCTTTGCCGCATCCCTTTATTGACAAATGCGCCCCGTCTGTTCTATGATAAGCTATCTGACACAAAGGAGCCGGTTTGACATGAAGATCCAGCCTTTAAAGGGCATGCGCGACTATCTGCCGTATGAAATGCGCCTGCGCGACTACGTGCAGGGCGAAATCCTCAAGACCTACCGCGCCAGCGGATTTGAGCGCATCGCCACGCCGATGCTCGAGGACATCGAAAACCTGGACAAGAGCGACGGCGGCGAAAACCTGAACCTCATCTTCAAAGTGCTCAAGCGCGGCGAGAAGCTCGAGGCTGCGCTGGCCAGTGGGGATGAGCGCGCGCTGTCGGATATGGGCCTGCGCTATGACCTGACGCTGCCCCTCTCCCGCTATTATGCGGCCAACCGTGCGCATCTGCCCACGCCCTTCAAGGTCATCCAGACGGACCGGGTGTTTCGTGCGGAGCGTCCACAGAAGGGCCGCATGCGCGAATTCGTGCAGTGCGACATCGACATTTTGGGCGACGAGAGCGTAAACGCCGAGATCGAACTGATCGACGTGACGGCCCGCGCGCTGCTGGCCATCGGCTTTGCGGACTTCACGGTCAACGTCAACGATCGCCGGCTCCTGCGCGGCATGCTGCGCGCGATGGGCTTTGAGGCCGATTCGCTGGAGAGCGTGTGCGTCACATTTGACAAGATGGACAAGGTCGGCGTGGACGGCGTGTGCGCAGAGCTGACCGACAAGGGCATGCCTGCCGGGGCGATCGACGCGCTGGGCGCGTTCCTGCGCGAAGGGGAATTTGGCCTGGAGCGCGTAGCGGCCCTGTGCGGGGACGACGCGCTCGCGGACGGTCTGCGCCGCGTGCTGGATGCCGCATCCGCGCTCGCCGGGGGACGCTATCGCGTCGCCTACTGTCCGTCGCTCGTGCGCGGGCAGGGGTACTATACGGGCATGGTCTTCGAAATCGTGTGCGAGGGCTTCCCCGGCTCCGTGGCCGGCGGCGGGCGCTACGACGAGATGATCGGCAAGTTCATCGGGCAGAAGGTGCCCGCGGTCGGCTTCTCCATCGGCTTTGAGCGCATCTGTTCCATCCTGTTGGAGCGTGGATTCGCCCTGCCTGAGGACAAGCGCAAGCTCGCGCTGCTCTACCGCCCGGAGGCGGACTTTGCCCAGGTGCTGCAAAAGGCCGCACGCCTGCGCGAGACGTACGTGGTGACAGTCCTGCCCCAGCAGAAGAAGCTGGGCAAGCAGCTGAGCGCGCTGGAGAGCGCAGGTTACTGCGCCGCCGCATTTTCCGACAACGACGACATCAAGCAATTGGGCCAGCAGGCAGAATAAACGTACGGCCGCCGGAATCTCCGGCGGCCGGTTTTCACTCTCCTGCGCCCGTCTCCTTGTCCAGATCCTGCGGCAGGGGCGTCACCGTGAACGCCCGCGAAGCCCCGTCCTCCGGAGCCTGCTTCTCCTTGGGTTCGTCCTCGTCGCACAGCATGTTCTTCAGATCGCCCACCACCTGTGGAATCAGTTCCACGATGCGGTCCACCGGCGTGGCATAGTTGGCGCTGAGCAGCTTCACCTGTCCGCCGCCCGAGACCAGAAAGCCCACAGGATTGACCGATACGCCCGCGCCGCTGCCGCCAGCAAAGGGGCGCGCCTCCTCCTGCGGGGCGCCGGGCGTCCGGCTGTCCATGCCATATTCGCCGCCGCCTGCCACAAAGCCGAACGATACGCGCGAGATGGGGATGATCGTCACGCCCTCCGCCGTCTGCACGGGATCGCCAACGACGGTGTTCACGTCCACCATGTCGCGGATGTTTTCCATCGTCGTGCCCATCAAGCTCTCAATGGGATGCCTGTCCATTTCGTTTCGCCCCTTCATCGCAATTTTGCGGGGATCGCGCGGCGCGCCGAGCGGCGCAGGCCGTGCAGCAGCCCCAGCGCCGCCGTGGCCATAATGTCCCCCGGCAGCACGACGATTATGCATCGAAGCGAAGCCAGCAGCGCGGGCTGCGCAAAGTCCGGCTCCACCCGCAGGCGCGGCGCCACGCGCAGCCGGCGCCGCAGCGCGCCGGAGAGCGCCGCCAGCGCGCCCATCAGCGCGCCGCACAGACGTGCCGTGTCCGCGGCCTGCGAGCAGCCCAGCCGCACATCTGCCTCCAGCCGCCGCACGTGCACATGCCGCGCGATGTAGCGGCGCGCACGCCGGTTTTGCAGCGCAGGCCGCACGACCGAGCGCGCGGGCAGCGACAGGGGCGCGCCTTGCCGGCCATCCCGACCGCGCGGACGGACGGAGAAGAACAGCCCGCTCTCGCCGCGCTCAACGATGCCGTCAAATTGCAGCGTGAAGAAGAGCGCATGCAGACGCAGTTGTACGGTCGAGCGTTCGCCGATGTCCACGCGCGCGATGATGCGCAGCGGCAGGACCATCAGCACGTACAGCAACGTCGTCACATATACCAAGCCATTCCCTCCTCCGTCTTCCCGATTTTTCCCATTTTGTCAGCATTTGATGCGTCTTTTCTTTGCGCTGCGGGCGGGAATCGTGTATAATAAGGAGATGAAATCTGGTCCGGATCTGCTTTGACCTGCATGCATCCGGCGAAAGGAGGAGGCGACCGCATGAAGCTGATCTCGTGGAACGTCAACGGCCTGCGCGCGTGCCTCACCAAGGGCTTTCTGGACTATTTCAACGCTCAGCAGGCGGATCTATTCTGTCTGCAGGAGACGAAGATGCAGCCGGATCAGGCGCAGGTGGATACGCCCGGCTACACCCAGCTTTGGAACAGCGCGGTCAAGAAGGGCTATTCCGGCACGGCGGTCTTTGCCAAGGTGCCGCCGCTCTCGGCGCGCATGGGGCTTGGACTGGAGGAGCACGACCAGGAGGGCCGCGTGATCACGCTGGAATATCCCGGCTTTTTCCTTGTAAACGTCTATACGCCCAACGCCCAGCGCGAGCTGACGCGTCTTGCCTACCGCATGCGCTGGGAGGAGGACTTCCGCGCATACCTCAAGCGCCTGGATGCCGACAGGCCAGTCGTCGTCTGCGGCGACATGAACGTCGCGCATCAGGAGATCGACCTGAAAAACGCCCGGGCCAACGTGGGCAATGCAGGCTTCACCGACGAAGAGCGCGCGCAGATGACCAAGACGCTGGAAAGCGGCTTTGTCGACACGTTCCGCTACCTCTACCCGGACAGGACAGGCTGCTACTCTTGGTGGTCGTATATGTTCAATGCCCGCAAGAACAACGCCGGTTGGCGCATTGACTACTTTCTCGTGTCCGAGCGCGTCAAGGACCGCATCCGGGATGCACGCATCGACGCGCAGGTCTACGGCAGCGACCACTGCCCTGTCGTGCTGGAGATCGATCTGTAACCGCCCGCCTTCGCCCGCAGGGGCGTTCATCATCATTTACAAGGAGGATTGTTATGAAATATCTCTTCGCATCCGACATCCACGGTTCCCGCGGCGCAGCCGAGCAGGTGCTCGCGCGCTATGCGGCGGAGGGCGCCGGCCGGCTCGTGCTGCTGGGCGACCTGCTCTACCACGGCCCGCGCAACGACCTGCCCGCCGACTATGATCCCAAGGCGGTCTTTGCCCTGCTCAACGGCGCCCGAAGCGAAATCGCCTGCGTGCGCGGCAACTGCGACGCCGAGGTCGACCAGATGGTGCTGTCCTTCCCCATCGGCGCCGATTTTATGCTGATGGAGCTGGGCGCGCGCCTGGCCTTTGTGACGCATGGGCATCTGTTCAATCTGGATGCGCTGCCGCCACTCAAGCCGGGCGATCTGCTCATCCACGGTCATACGCACCTGCCGGTCATCGAGGCGCATGCGTCGGGCGTCACCTACCTCAACCCCGGCTCCTGTGCGTTGCCCAAGGAGGGCAATCCGCCGTCTTACATGACCTTTGAAGACGGCGTCTTTGAAATCAAGGACCTGCAAGGACGCGTGCTGAAGGCCTGGGACAGCCGCGCATGATCTCATACCACGTCGATAAGGGAGCCGATGTACATGAATTTCGTCTTCATCTCGCCGCATTTTCCGTCCAACTACGAGCGCTTCTGCACCGCGCTGCGCGAGCATGGCGTCACAGTACTGGGCATTGCCGACGTTCCCTATGAGCAGCTGAGCCCGGCGCTGCGCAGCGCGCTGACCGACTACTACCGCGTGGACAGCCTGGAGGACTACGAGTCCGTCTTTCGCGCAGTGGCGTACTTCATCCACCACCACGGGCGCATCGACTGGCTCGAATCGAACAACGAGTACTGGCTGGAGCAGGACGCGCGCCTGCGTGAAGCGTTTCACATCACCTCCGGATTCATGCCCGAGGACATGCCGCGCGTGAAGCAAAAGAGCCTGATGAAGGCCTGCTATCAGCAGGCGGGCGTACCCACCGCGCGGCTGCACCACGTGACGACGCTCGACGCCGCGCGCGCGTTCATCAGCCAGGTCGGCTATCCAGTCGTCGTCAAGCCCGATAACGGCGTGGGCGCGTGCGCGACTTACAAGCTGGAGGACGACGGGGCACTTTGCAGATTTTTTGCAGATCTTCCGTCCGTGCCCTATGTGATGGAGGAATACGTCAACGGCGCCATCTGCTCCTACGACGCGATCCTCGACTCGCACGGCGAACCGCTCTTTGAGAGCGGCGATTATGTGCCCTATTCCATCATGGACGCCGTCAACACGGGCGACCACCAGCACTTCACCATCCTGCCACGCCTGCCCGACGACCTGCGCGACGCGGGCCGCCGCTGCGTCAAGGCGTTCGGCGCGCGCTCGCGCTTCGTGCACTTTGAGTTCTTCCGTCTGTGGAACGACCACCCCTATCTGGGCCGCGCGGGCACGATCGTCGGCCTGGAGGTCAACATGCGTCCCTGCGGCGGCTTCACGCCGGACATGTACAACTACGCGCTGAGCACGGACGTCTACCGCATCTATGCGGACATGATCTGCTACGACGAGAACCGCCAGCCCGACTGGCCGGAGAAGTACTTCTGCGCCTTTGTCGGCCGTCAGGAGGGCAAGCCGTACCTGCTCTCGCAGGATGCGCTGCGCCAGCGCTACGCGGGCGACCTGATGCAATGCGAGACGCTGCCGGACGTGCTGGCCGCCGGCATGGGCAAATACGTCTTCATCGCGCGCTTCAAAGACGAAGAGCGCATGAACGCCTTCTTCCGCGACGCGTTGGAGCTCGCGCACGAATGAAAAAACGCCCTTCCGAAAGGCTGTGATTTCATGCCCGCCCTCTATCCGGCCCTGCTGTGGGGCGTCCTCGCACTGCTGCTGCTCGCGGCGAGCCGGCGCGCTGCCTCGCTGCTAAACGTTCGGCCCCTGCGCGCAGTAGGCGACGCGGCGGTCCGGCTGTCGTGCCGCGCCTACTGGCCGCTGCTTGCGGCCGTCTTCGCGCTGGCGCTCTTCCTGCGCCTGTACGGCTTCCCGGACATTCCGGCCAATTACCACACCGACGGCATCCTCTCCGCAGTGGACGGCTACGCGCTGGCGCGCTTTGGAACCGACCACTACGGCACGTCCTATCCCGCGATGATGGAGGCTTGGGGCTATGGCCAGCAGAGCGCCATGCTGGCCTACCTGATGTCGCTGTCCACGCGCCTCTTCGGGCTGACCCGTGTGGGCGTTCGCCTGCCGACGATGCTTGTCAGCCTTGCGGGGCTGGCGGTCTTCTACGACTTCGCGCGCCGGCTGTGCGGCCGCTCCTATGCGTTGCTGGCGCTCTTTTTGTTGGCGGTATCTCCCTGGCACATCCAGCAGAGCCGGCAGGCGCTGGACGCGTACATGCTGTGCCACTTCCTGCTCTTTTCGATGGATTTGCTCGTCCTGGGCCTGCGCCGCCGCCCCGCGCTGTACCTGTCGATGGTCTTTTTCGCACTGTCGATGTACTGCTACGGCGTCGCGGCCTATGTGGTGCCGCCGCTGCTGATCTGCTGCTGCGCCTATCTGCTGGCGCGCCGGTTTGTGCGCGTGCGCGACGTGCTCGTGTGCGCGCTGATCTTTTTCGTCGTCTCGCTGCCGGTCGTGCTGACGCTGTGCATCAACGCCTTCGGATGGGAGACGGTGCAGCTGGGCCCGATCACCTGCCAGCGCTTTGAGGAGAGCACGCGCAGCTCCGACATCCTCTTCTTCACGCAGGAGCCGTTCATGGACCGGCTGTTTGCCAACCTGCTGTGCGCGCTGCGCGTCACGTTCTGGCAGTCTGCCCAGGCGCTGGGCACGGATGCGCGCTTCGGCGCGGTCTATCCCTTCAGCGCGCCGCTGCTGGCCGCGGGCCTGCTGCTGCTGTGGCGCCACCGCCGCACCGCGGACCTGACGCGCGCGTCCGGATCGCTCGAGCCCCGCGCGGGGTTCCTGTTGCTGTGCTGGACGCTGTGTGCGTTTGCCTCCTGCGTCATCACCAACAGCGTCACCGCCTGGCGCGCCAACGCCATCTACTATCCGCTCGTGTTGTTGGCGGCCTATGCCGTTTACTGGGCATGCCGACGCGTGCGCGCGTTCATTCCCGCGTTTGCGGCCGTCTATCTGGCCGCGCTGTGCGTCTTCTTCCCGACCTACATTGCCGAAAATCGAGAGGCCGTCGACTCGCAGGACTCGCCCGCCGGGCAGTACGAAGCCCTTGCCTACGTCCGCAATCTGCCCTTTGAGCACCTGTACTTCGACGCCGGCGCGTCCGAGGGCGCAGATTACTACATCTACGACGCGCCGACCGTGCGCCTGCTGTACGTGTTCGGCCTGAGCCCCGCGCAGTTCAATGAAGAGGCGCCGATCCTCTCCTGTGAGGGCGAGGACATCGGGCTGTACGGCGACGTATTTGAACTGTGGCCACCGGAGTACGGCACCGACTATCTGCCCGATCCCGAGGAAAACGCCGCCTATGTCATCCCGGCCGCCAATCTGGAGCAGTTCGACCCCGAGGCGTTCCACATCGAAGTCTTTCACACCTACGCGGCGGTGTATCCGCAGGCGATGATGCCGTCTACACAGGAGGGACAGCCATGATCCTGAGCCTTTCGTTTCTGACGGCGGCGTGTCTACTCTGCGCGCTGGGCGCGTCGTCCGCCGTATGTAGCGCGCTGGATCACATCGGCCCCCTGCGCAGGCTGCGCGCAGGGACCGACCGGCTGCTCTCGCGCCTTGAATGGCCGCTGTTTGCGCTGCTGCTCGCATCCGCGCTCGCGCTGCGCGTGTGTCAGGCGCTGCCCGGCGTCACCGCGGACGAAATGCTGATCGCCGTGCAGGGGCGGGCGCTGCTGGGCACGGGCGCGGACCTGTCCGGCGTCCCCTTCCCCGCCTTTCTGCCGGGCTATGGCTCCAGCACCGCCATGGGCCCACTGCTGCCGCTGCTGACCGCGCCGTTCACCGCGCTGCTGGGCATGACGGAGCTGGCCGTGCGCCTGCCCGCACAGCTCATCGCGCTGCTCTCGCTCGCGCTCTCTTACCTGCTGGCCCGCCGGATCGGCGGCCGGCGCATGGCGCTGTTTGCGCTGCTGGCGCTTGCACTCTCTCCCTGGCATGTGATGGCCTCGCGCTTTCTGAACGCCGGCATGGCCGCGCTGTGCATGGTCGCGCTGTGCGCGCTGCTGCTCGCCTGCGGCCGCTACACGGCGGCGGGCGTCGCGCTGGGGCTTTCGATGTACGTGAGCGACGGGCTGTGGCTCGTTGCGCCCGCCATGCAGCTCTTTGCCGTGCTCTACCTTCCGCTCGTGCAGCGCGTGCCGCTTCGCCGCCTGCTGCCGGGGCTTTTACTGTTCCTGCTCGTCTCGCTGCCCGCGCTGTGCACCATTGCGGTCAACGCGCTGGATCTGCCATCGTTCCGCCTGCTGCTGGTGACCATCCCGCGGCTGCCCACCGCGCCGCAGACGCTGACCACGATCTTCTCCCAGGGCTTCTCCTTCGACGCGCTGGAGGGCACGGCCGTCTCGCTGCTGGAGTGGCTCGTGTGCGCAGTGAAGCTGGACGAGTTCGGCGGCACCAATGCGTACATCCCCTATGAGGGCGGGCTCGTGTTCCTCTTCACGTTGCCGTTGCTCGCAGGCGGCCTGCTGTGCGCCCTCAGCCGCGCCCGCGCGGGACGCATGCGCTTTGCGCTGCTGACGGCGCTTGCCGTCGCGTGCGCGCTGCCGCGGCTGCTGTGCCCGACCGTAAGCGTCGAGCACCTGCTGCCGCTGCTGCTGCCCACGGCGCTGCTGGCGGCGCTGTGCGCCTCGGAGATCAGCCGCCGCCTGCGCCTGGTCGGGACGCCGGCGCTGTGCGCGCTCTATGCCGCCGCGACGCTTGCGCTCGTTCCGGCGGTCTACGGCGAGGACTTCGTCTACAGCGTCGAATCGGAGTTTCGCGCCGGTTTCATGCCCGCCGCCGAGTACGCGCGGGCGCAGGCGCCGGAGCATATCATTGTGACCAACGCGCTCTACCCGTGCGTCGACTCGCAGCGCCTGGGCGAGGCGATGGCGCGCTTTGCGCTGGATCTGCCGGCGGATGCGTCCGTCGGCGATGGCGCGCCCGTGCAGGTGGCCGGCCTTTCCGGCCGCGATCTCTCCCCCGTCGAGGGCACGGTCTATCTCGCGTCGATGAACGATCTGGACTACTTTGACTGGGATGCCTACGACATCCAGGACTTTGGCCTGTATACCGTGTTTACGCCCCTGGAGGCGGGCGCGGCCGGTGCAGGCGATTCGGAAGGAGCGTGACCGCATGCCGGGTCTGACCGGGTTTGTCTTTGGCTTTGCGCTGATCGTGCTCTTTTGCCTGTCCCTGAGCGACCGCTGCTGCGCGCGGCTGAACGCGCTGCGTCCGCTGCGCGCGGCCGGGGATGCGCTGCACCGGCTGGCGCGCCGGCGCTACTGGCTGCTGTTTGCGCTGGCGATGGCCGCGGCGCTGTTCCTGCGCCTGTACCGCTGGCCGAACCTTCCCGCCGGCGCGCAGTGCGACGAGGTGATGTCGGGCGTGGACGCCTACGCCCTCGCGCTTTACGGGACGGACCGGTTCGGCACGTCGCTGCCGGCGATGCTCTGGGGCTGGGGCTACGGCCAGCAGAGCGCGTTCCTGGCCTACTTTTCCTCGCTGTTTCTGCGCTTCATGGAGCCCTCGCTCGTCGCGCTGCGCCTGCCGATGCTGCTGCTTGCGCTCGCGTCGCTCGTCGTGCTGTGGGACTTTGCGCGCCGCATTGCAGGGCGCGGCTATGCGCTGATCGCGCTGTGGTTTTGCGCGGTCTGTCCGTGGCACATCATGCTCTCCCGCTGGTCGATCGACGCCAACACGTTCTCGCTGATGCTGCTCTTCTCCTGCGACGCGCTGGCCGCGGGGCTTGGGCGCCGGCCGATGCTGTATGTGTCCATGGCGCTGTTCGGGCTGACGATGTACACGTACGGCATCGCGGTCTACAGCGTGCCGGTGCTGCTCGTGGCGCTGGCGGCCTATCTGCTCCTGCGCGGCAAGGTCCGTCCATTGCAGCTGATCGCCTGCGTGGGCATCTACCTGGTCGTCGCCGGTCCGTTGCTGATGACCATGGCGATCAACACCTTCGGCTGGGACACGATGCGCCTGGGCCCGATCACGATGCAGTTCTTCAGCGAGTCCGAGCGCAAGCAGGACATCATCTTCTTTGCCAAGGAGCCCTTCTTTCAGCGCCTGTTCGGCGACCTCACGCAGTATCTGGACAATACGCTGCTGCAGCGCGGCTTTGCGGAGAACTTCTCCGTGCGCGGCTACCACACGCTGTTCACATTCACCGGGCCGATGATGCTGCTGGGCGGGGTGCTTCTGTGGCGGCAGCGGCGCACGGGCATGCTGCGCGGCGAGGCGTGCACGGCGGACGGCCTGCGCGTGACGGAGGCCTACATCCTGCTCGCGCTGATGGCCAGCATGTTCTTCGCAGGCATTTGCACGGTCGGCGGGCACATATGGCGCATCAACGGCAGCTATTTCCCGCTGCTGCTGCTCGCCTGCTATGCGCTGCGCTTCATCTGCCGGCGGGTGCGGATCTTCGCGCTGCCGGTCGCGCTGATGTATCTGGTGGCGGCCGTCGGCTGCGGCGTCACGCTCTTTGGCGAACGGACCCTCGGCGACGGCAACACCGTCACCACCCGCTACGGCGAGACGAACGCGCTGATCGCGGCCCGGGACCTGCCCTTTGAGCACATGTACATCCGCGTCGGCGACGACGAGGACGAATTTACCGCAGCTGAGCTGCGCGTGCTCTACTTCCACGGCATCACTGCTGCGCAGTGGCGCGGCGAGGAGCCGCTGCCCTCGGGCAAGATGTATGTGGACACCTACGAGTTCTGGGGCGAATCGGACTGGGCGTTCGAATATGACGTGGAAGAAAACGCCGCGTACGTGCTGCGTCCGTCCGATCTGGAGACGTTTGATGCGGAGGGCTTCACGCTGATGCGCTTCTATGACGGCGCGCTGGCCTATCCGACGCAGTTCATGCCGCAGGACCTGCTCACGGAAGGGGGCGATGCCTCATGACGCTTGACGTTTTCCTGGCGCTGGCGGCCTTTGCGCTCTGTCTGGCGGCTGCATCTCCGCCCGTCACGGGCGCGCTCGCGCGCCTGCCGCTGCTCTCGCGCCTGCGCGCGGCCTGCGTGCGCCTGCTGCAGCGACACTTTCTCGTGCTATGCATGTTGGCCGCGCTGCCCGCATTGGCCCTGCGCGCCCTGTGGCTGGCCCAGCTGCCCGGTGGTCTGAGCGCAGATGAGGCGTTCATCGCCGTCAACGCGCGCTTTTTGGTCTGCACGGGACGCGACCTGTCCGGCAGCTTCCTGCCGCCCTTTCTCAAGGGCGCCGGTTCGCTGCCTTCGATGGGCATCCTCACGCCGCTGCTGACCGCGCCATTCGTGCAGGCATTGGGCATGACCGTGCTGGCCGTGCGGCTGCCGGCCCTGCTGCTGTCCATGGGCTCACTCGCGCTGATGGCCGCGCTGATGCGCCGCGCCTGCGGCCGGTCCTGCGCACTGCTCGTGCTGCTGCTGGGCGGCCTCTCCCCCTGGGCGTTCATGAGCGCGCGCTTCGCCACGCCTGCGCATGCGCTGCTCTTCTGCCTGCTGCTCGGCGCGTTTCTGCTCGGCGGCGTTCTGCCGTCGCGCAGGCCGCTCGCGCGCCTGTACGGCGGCGCGGCCGCGCTGGCCGCATGCATGTACACCGTCGACGTCGCCTGGCTGCTCGCGCCCCTGCTGTTGGCCGGCTATGCCGTCTCCCTGGCGCGCCGGGGATTTGCCAAGAGGCATATTGCCGCAAGCGCCGCGCTCTTCCTGCTCCTGTCCGTGCCCGCGCTGTGCGTCGCGGCGGTCAACCTCTTTGGCCTGCCGCCCTTCCGGCTGATGGGCCTACAGATCGAGCGCTTTGATGCCCCGCCCTTTCTGACGCGCTTCGCCTTTGCCGGCGGCTGGAGCGCCGCATGGGAGGCCGTGCGTCAGGGCTTCATTGAGTTCGTCGGCTACCTGCTGCTCAACATCCACACGGATGAATACACGCCCTCCGGCATCTGGACGCTGTGGAATCAGGAATCCGCCTACGCCTTCCTCATTCCGTTCCTGGCGGTGGGTGCGTGCACGCTGGCCGCGCGGCTGCGGCAAAGGCGTCGCGGCGTTGGCGCGCCTCTGGCGCTGCTGGTCGCCTCGCTCGGGCTGTTCCTGCTGTTTTCCGGCTTTGACAGCCAGGAGATGTTCTTCGTACCGGCAGCCGTCACGATGGCCGCGTCGGCGGGCATGTGGGCGGTCGCGCGCAAGCTGCGCCTGAGCCTGCCGGCCGTCGCCGCCCTGGTTCTGGCTGCGTCGCTGCCCATGGCGAGCGCCTATTTTGACGAGGAGTACATGTACACGACCGAGGGTCAGTACCGCGAAGGCCTGGTCGAAGCCATCAAGTATGCGCGCTCTCTGGAGCCGGACACGCTCTACGTGACCAAAGAGCTGCACCCGACCGTCCAGCCCGAGCTGACGGCGCGCGCCTATGCGTGCTTTGCCCTGGATGCGCCGGCCGGGCAGGCGGATGGATTCGAGGTGGTCTACTTCCCCTCCCTCACGCCCGATCCGGCATCCAATGCGATCTATGTGGGCGGCTATGCGGAGATCGACGCCTTCGACTATGACGCCTACAACTGCGCGGAGTTTGGCGACTACTGCGTGCTCAGCTCCGTGGCCGTCTACGGCGTGCTGGAACAGCCCTGACAGGGCGTACCAGAAAACAAAAAAAGCAGCGCTCCGGTATCCCGCCATGAAGCGGGCGCGCCGGAGCGCTGTGTATTTCCCTTGCGAACGGGATCAGTCGTCCTCGTCTTCCTCTTCGGGCAGCTCGCCGTTGTGGTAGACGTTTTGCACGTCGTCCAGATCGTCGAGCATCTCCAGCAGTTTTTGGATCTTGGCGACCGTCTCCGGATCGTCGATGGGATTGGTGGTCTGCGGGATCATGGTCAGCTCCGCAGACAGGAAGTTGAAGCCCTGCTTTTCGAGGTTCTCACGCACGGAAGAAAAGTCGGAAACGGCCGTGATGACCTCGAAGCAATCGTCCTGCGCCTGCACGTCGGATGCGCCGGCATCCAACGCGGCCATCATCACATCGTCCTCATCCATGCCGGGCTTGCGCTCGATGACGATCAGGCCGACGTTGTCGAACATATAGGAGACGCAGCCGTTCGTGCCCAGCGAGCCGCCGTTCTTATCGAAGATGTGGCGGATGTCAGAGGCGGTGCGGTTGCGGTTGTCCGTGACGGTGGTGACGATGACCGCCATGCCGCCGGGCGCATAGCCCTCGTAGGTGATCTCCTCGTAGCTGACGCTGCCCAGCTCGCCCGCCGCCTTGAGGATGGAGCGCTTGATGTTATCGTTGGGCATGTTGTTGGCCTTCGCCTTGGCGATGACGTCGCGCAGCTTGCTGTTGGAGTCGGGATTGCTGCCGCCGTCGCGCACGGCGATGGCGATCTCGCGACCGATCTTGGTAAAGATCTTGCCGCGCGCCGCATCGGCCTTGCCCTTTTTATTCTTGATGTTTGCCCACTTGGAATGGCCTGACATGATGTTTCCTCCCGGTATCAAAAATCACATCTATTATCATAACACAATCACAGCGCATCAGGCAAGGCATCCGCTTCGTTTTTTGGCGCGAATACGCGTCTTTTTTGGAAAATTTGCGCTTCAGGGAACGAGGTTGAGCACGTCGCCGTCCGGATTATAGCCCACAAAGCTCTCCGGCACGCTGCCCACGATGATGCTCTCGGCCAGCAGCAGGTTGTTGGAGACCTCGATCTCCTGCGCCTGCGTAGGAATGACCACGCGAATCCAGGCCGTCACCGTCATGTAGACCTTGTGCCGCGTCTGGTTGATACCTGAGGTTTCAAACTCGGTGTGAAACTCCGTCTGCACGCCGCCGACGGGCACGACCTTCACCGGTACGACCGGACCGCTGCCCGCGAGCACCTGCGAGCCAAACGCCGCGCCCAGCGGAATGCCGATCTGCTCCTGATTCATGCGCTGCAGGCGCTCCTCCGCGGCGTTCACCACGGCGGTGGCGACTTCGTTCATCCGCACGGTATTGGCCTGCACCATGCTGACCCGCCCCGCCTCGTCGCAGATGACGTGCATCAAATCCGCATAGTCGACCCGACCGTCGGTCGCTTCGTTCATCGCCTCGTTGATCAGCCGCGTCGCCAGCGCAGTGGACTTTGCCTCGGCCATGTTCAGGATGACGGGCTTCAGGTTGCGCTCCACGAGCAGGAAGGCCGCTGCCAGCAGCAGAAGCATCAGCGCCAAACGCCGCCGCGCACGGCCCCGCCGTCGAAAAACTTTTTCCTCGGCTGCAACCAATTGCGTCCCTCCTTCGTCTTATCATCAAAAGCAGTCTATGCCGCCTTCCTGCGTTTGATTTTTGCGCGCCGGGATAAAATATGCTATAATGGAATTTGGCCATGCCCCATCTCGCGTCCGACCGGCCTGTCCGGCGGCGCTGATCCGACCCCCTCAGGAGGGAGACCTTAGATGAAAAAGAAAAAGAAACAGCGCGGCGCAAACGTCGAAGCGCCTGCAACGCCCGACGTCTTCCCTCAGGAAACGCCTGCGGAGCCCTTTGCACAGGATCCGCAGGAGGCGTGGGACGTACACGGCGAGGCGCCCGACGAGCCGTATGTGCAGGACGATACGTGGGACGCGTCCGAGCCCGGCGCCCAAGGCGCGCAAGACGCAGGCTTTGCGCCCGACGAGCCGTATGTGCAGGACGACGTGTGGGACGCGTCCGAGCCCGGCGCCCAAGGCGCGCAAGACGCAGGCTTTGCGCCCGACGAGCCATATGCGCAGGACGTGGACTTCGCGCCCGATGAGTCTGAGCTGGACGCGCCTTTTTCCGCTCCGCACGGTTCGTACATGCCCCCGCCCAGCGACCTGGACGACGAACCCGACGCACAGGACACGCGCGATGACCGGCCCGCTCCCATCACGATCTTTCGGCCGCGTACGCGCCGGCCGAACTTCATTCTGAGTGTCGCCGTCTCCACGCTCAGGCTCATCTGCGTGCTTGTGGTCGTGCTCTCGCTGGCAGGCGCGGGCGCGCTGGTGGGCATCGGCAAGGCATACGTCGAGACCGCGCCGACGCTGGATCTGGCCAAGATCGACGATCAGGCGCAGACGTCCTTCATCTACGATGCGCAGGGCAACCTGATCACGGACTACAAGGGGACGGAAGACCGCATCATGGTCTCCATCGACGAGATCCCCACGCAGCTGCAAAATGCATTCGTGGCGGTGGAGGACGCGCGCTTCTTCACGCACAACGGCGTGGACGTCAAGCGCATCATCGGCGCGTTCATCTCCAACATGTCCTCCGATTCGCAGCAGGGCGGTTCCACGATCACACAGCAGCTGATCAAGCAGACGGTGCTCTCCGACGAACAGAGCTACAAGCGCAAGCTGCAGGAGGCCTACCTGGCCATGCAGCTGGAGACGCGCTACACGAAGGAGCAGATCCTGGAGGCGTACCTCAACACGATCTTCCTGGGCGGCAGTTACTACGGTGTAAAGGTTGCGGCCAACGGCTACTTCGGCAAGGAGCTCAGCGAGCTGACGCTGCGAGAGTGCGCGATGCTCGCGGGCCTGACCCGCAGCCCCAACTATTACAACCCGCGCAAGAACTTCTACACCCGCAACACCGAGGACAACAGCGCGACGGCGAAGATCACCAACGACCGAACGGATTACGTACTGCGCATGATGTACGAAAATCAGTTCATCACCAAGGAGCAGTACGACGCCGCGCTTGACCCCTCTACGGCCCACGTGCTGGAGACGTCGCCTGTATCCACGGATATGTACGACTACGCGTACTACGTCGAGTATGCGATCACGGACGTGGTCGATACATTCCTGGAGCTCAACCAGCTGGAGGACACGTCCGCCAACCGCTATGCAATGGAAAACAAGCTGCGCACCGGTGGCTACAGCGTGTACCTGTGTATCGACACTGAGATCCAGGACATCCTCGAAGATACGCTGGCCAACTGGGACGACTATCCCCGCACGCGCAACCCCTCCGATGCGGTCTACCGCGCGCGCAACGCCGACGGCACCTACACGGAGATCCCGCAGCCGCAGGTCGGCGCCGCGATCTTGGACTACCGCACGGGCGAACTGAAGGCGATCGCGGGCGGTCGCTACGCGCCGACGCAGCGCAAGACGCTCAACCGTGCCAGCGACATCAACATGCCGGTCGGCTCGGCCATCAAGCCCATCTCCGTCTACGCACCTGCCGTAGATCTGGGCGGATCGCCCGCGAGCATCGTCTACAACATGCCCGTGCCGATCAAGGGCTGGACGGTCGATGGGAAGGACTCCTTCCCGCAAAACTACGGCGGCGGTGGCTACAAGGGGCCCGAGACGTTCCGCGAGGCGCTGCGCCAGTCGCACAACACCGCTGCCGCGCAGGCGTTGATGACCTACGTGGGCGTGGAGCGCTCCGCGCAGTACCTGCGCCTGATGGGCGTGGACGACAAGAACATCATCGAGGGCGGATTCGGCCTGGCGCTCGGCTCGTCGGGACTGACGCCCATCCAGATGGCCGTCGCCTTCGGCACGCTGGCCAACAAGGGCGTATATCTGGAGCCGCTCTCGTTCTCCAAGATCATCGACTCCAACGGCAACGTCATCGTCGACGCGCATGCCATCCAGGAAAAGCGGCAGGTCTTTAAGGCTTCCACCGCCTATCTGGTGGTCGACATGCTCAAGGGCGTGGTTTCCAGCGGCACGGGCTCCAGGGCCAAGATCTCCTCGCAGGTGGTCGCCGGCAAGACCGGCACCAACTCCGATGCGCGCGGCGTAACCTTTGCCGGCATGACAGGCTGGTATTCCGCCGCGCTGTGGATCGGGCACGACAACTATCAGCCCCTTACCTCCAAGGCCACGGGCGGCAACGACGCCGCGCCGTTGTGGCAGTCCTTCATGGAAAAGATCCACAGAGCAAAGGGGCTCGACTCGCGCGAGATCATTGACGGCGCGCCGGAGGAGTACGGCCTGGTCAAGGCGACGACTTGCGGCGTCAGCGGCCAGCTGGCGACCGACGCCTGCCGCCGCGACATCAACGGCTACAGCACGATCACCGATTATTGGGATCAGGCCAGCGTGCCTACGCAGTACTGCTCCATGCATTCGGAGCTGCCCATCTGCACCGTGTCCGGCCGCCTGGCGACGGAGTACTGCCCGTCGAATGTCGTGGAAAACCGGGCCATCGTCGTCATTCCGCAGGGCCACCCGCTCTACGACTACACTGAGAGCTACGGCAGCGTCATCCGGCAGTATTTGGGGCCGTTTGCGACCTCCAAGAGCTCCAGCGCAATCAGCACCACGGTCTGCGACGTGCATACGGCCGACTGGGTCTATCAGAACAGCGTCAACGCGCAGTCCCTGCGCGACGAGGCGTATAACCTCACCATCGACGCGTATAACCGCGTCGGCGCGGCCAGCGCCTGGCTCTCTGCCGAGCAGCTGCAGAGCGTCAACACGGCCATCTACGCGGTCGAGGCGGTCATCTACAGCGATTATATCGACACGGCCACGCTGCAAAATGCGGTCGACAACCTGCGCTGGGCGCTATCCAACGCGGGCATCTGACAGATGGCAAAGGCCAAAACACCAACCGCCGGCGTCCCTTCGGGCGCCGGCGGTTTGCCATCCTTATTCGGCTTCCTCTCCCGCTTCCTGCGCGTCAATCGTGCGCAGGCGCGTGGGCAGGCAGATCACCTGACCCTGCCGGAAGTCCGTGGGCAGCAGGTTAGGGTTGAGGCGCATGAGTACGTCGGGCGTCGTGCCGTTCGCCTGCGCGATACCGGCGAGCGTATCCCCCGCCTGTACCTCGTAGGCCTGCCCGCCATCCTCACACGCACCGCGCATGCCGCTTTGCGGGATGCACAGGCGGTCGCCCGCCGCCAGGGCCGTCAGGCGTACGCCCTCGTTCGTCTCTCGCAGCGCGCGCACGGAGATGTTGTTCTGTACCAGGACGTCAGCGAGCGTCTGACCGTTCTGTACGATGTAGGGTGTGCTGCCGGCCGGGCAGGCGGGACCCGAGGCAGCGCCGCCGGCGGGCACGCACAGCACGTCGCCGATCAGCAGGCTGCCGGGCGCAATGTTCGGGTTGGCATTGAGCAGCGCCCGCACGTCAATGCCAAACTTGCGCGCGATGAGGTAAAAGCTGTCCCCGCGCTGGACCGTGTAGGGCGTCGTGCAGGCCGGGCAGCCCGCGTAGGCCTGTGCGCTCTCCCCTGCCACCTGGTTGAGCGCGTCGTCCGTGTTCGTTCCCGCGCCGATCTCCACCCCGGTCAGGCTGGCGGAGGCCGTGTCGTTTTGCGTCATGTCATTCATGATGAACCAATCCCCTTTCCTGTGGTCTACTACATCGTATGCCGCAGACGGGAAAGGGTGCGGCGAACGCGCTGCGGATTTACGCCTCCAGCAAATACGGCATGAGCACGTCAAGCACAACCCGGTAGGCGCCCGCGTACAGGTGCATGCCCTCGATCGTGTAGTCCGCGCGCAGGTTGCCCTTCTCGTCTTCCAGGCAGGTGGAGACGTCGACATAGCGGCAGCCCAGTTCGCCTGCAAGCCCTCGAAGCGCTGCGTTGACCGCGCGCAGCTCCTCGTTCGTACGTGCGCCGAACGCATCCGGCCGCATGCCGGGCAGCGTGCAGTTGACGGGATAGTAGCTGAGCACGTAGACCCGGCACGCGGGCAGGCGGCGGCGGATCTGCTCGAGGATCCGGCGGTAGTTGTCCAGCAGCGCCTCGCGCGCATATCCATCCCGGCTGATGTCGTTGGTGCCGATGTTGATAAAGACCTTGCGCGGCTCCAGCGCGAAGACGGACTCCTCCATGCGGGCGAGCAGCCCCTCGGTCACATCCCCGGCGATACCGCGGTTGTACACGCGAATGCGGGGCTCCACGTTCTGGAGCAGCTCGCAGATGGGAAAGAATTCGCACAGCGAGGAGCCGACAAAGACGGCTTCCCCCTTGCGTGCACACGCGTTGAGCTCGCGGAAGTTGCGCACCTTGACGTCGTATTCATTTGCCATGGTTCTCTCTCCCTTCGGCATGGCAAAGCCCTCCGCGCGAGCGCAGAGGGCCTCAGGTTCGTTCATTTCTTGACCGTGCCGTCCGGATTGAACACCGGCAGCGGCGCCAGATAGCGGATGTCCTTGCGCTTTGACGCTTCGCCCTCCGCCAGGATTGCCATGCACCCCACGACCTCGCCGCCGGCACGGCGCACCAGCTCCTCGACCGCGTGCACCGATTCGCCGGTAGAGATCACATCATCCACGATCAGGATGCGCTTGCCGTGGATGAGCGCCGCATCCTCTCCATCCAGATACAGGCGCTGCACGTGATCGGTCGTGATGGAGCGAACCTCCACGGAGAACACGTCGCGCATGTAGAGCTTTGCGCTCTTGCGCGCAAGCAGGTACTTGTTCTGCCCGCTCTGGCGCGCCATTTCATAGACGAGCGGAATGCCCTTGGATTCGGCCGTGATCATGTAGTCGTATTCCGGCGCGAGCTTGAGCAGCTCGCGCGCACAGGCGACGGTCAGCTCCACGTCGCCGAAGATGACGAACGCGCCGATGTAGAGCTGGTCGTTTACCCTGCACAGCGGCAGGTCGCGTTCGAGTCCCGCAATCGTCATGTGATGCTTCATCATCTGTCGAAACCCCTTTTCATGCCCGCGCGCGTGGGCCCGCGAGCAAATCTATCCATCTGTATTATACATTCTTTGTCTGAAATGTCAACGCACTTTCCCGTTCCATCCGGAGAAGTTCTCACCGGATTCTCATCTGTTTTTCATCCTTCCACCCTTTTTCCCCGCGCCGTGCAGGCGTATGATGGAAGCATATTCGGAAGCGCATTCGAAAGCGCATTCGAAAGCGTTTCATCTCGGAGGGATGCTCATGGGTTGTCTGTTTGCTCCGTTTGCCTTTGTGCTCTCCGCCGCGGGCGCGTTGATCCTGCTGGTGCTCTCGTTTGTGGGGCGGCTGGTCGGGTTCCTGCTGGGTGCAGTGCTGGTGACCGCCGGCGTGTGCCTGTCGCTGACGGGCATCGGCCTGCTGCTCGGCGTCCCATTGGCCCTGTTTGGCGGCGCGCTGGCGTTCAGGGCGCTGTTCTGAGCGCGCACAAGCGGCCCGCCGTCTCCGGCGGACCGCTTCACTCTATCTTTTTGCCTCAGCCAAGGATGCGCTCGTTGATCTCCTCGGCCATCGCGTCCAGCAGCGCCTCGGCGACCGCCGGGTCGTCCGCGCGAGCGCTGAGATATACCTTGACCTTGGGCTCCGTACCGGAGGGGCGCACGATCGCCTTGAGCCCGCCCGCCTCATAGGAGAGCACATCGCTCGGCGGCAGTCCGTCCAGGCCGGCGGCATAATCCTTCACAGCCGTCACCTTCGCGCCCGCGAGATGATCAATCGGCTCCTCGCGCAGCGAGCACATCACGCGGCGCATCTCGTCCATGGGCACTGCGCCGGGGATGTCGAAGTTGAGCAGGCTGTTTTTCATGAAGCCGTAGCGAGCGTACAGGGCTTCCAGCTGCGCCTTGAGGGTGGTTCCATGCGCCGCGCAGGCCTGCGCCATCTCCGTAACGAGCATGCAGGCCATGACGCCGTCCTTGTCGCGCACGTGCGTGCCCGCCAGGTAGCCGCAGCTCTCCTCAAATCCAAAGACGAAGCGGTCCGCCTCGCCCGCGCGCTCCAGCCGCCCGATGGTCTCCCCGATGTACTTGAAGCCCGTGAGCACCTCGGTGACCTGCGCGCCGTAGGCCTTGGCGATCGCAAAGGCCAAGTCGCTGGTGACGATCGTCTTGACGACCACCGGATGCTCGGGCAGGTTACCCAGCGCCTTGCGCGTGCGCAGCACGTATTCAAGCAACAGCAGGCCCACCTCATTGCCGGTCAGGACGGCATACGTACCGTTTGCGTCCCGCACGGCGACGCCCACCCGGTCGCAGTCCGGGTCGGTGGCGATGAGCAGGTCCGCCTTCTCCGCCGCGGCCGTCTCCAGCCCCAGGCGGAGCGCCTCGCGCAGCTCCGGGTTGGGCTTGGGGCAGGTCGGAAAATCGCCATCGGGCCGGCACTGGCTCGCGACTTCGATCACCTGTACGCCCGACATCTGGGCCAGCACGCGGCGCACGGGCTCCAGACCCGTCCCGTGCAGCGGCGTATATACCACGCGCAGCGGCGCGCAGACCTGCGGGTCGATGCGGCAGGCGAGCGTGCGTGCCACAAAGTCGTCGCACACCTGTTGCGGGATCTCCACCAGCAACCCGCGCGCCTGGGCCTCTTCCGGCGAAAGGCCGGCCATGCCCGTATGCGGCACCGCCTCAAGCTCGTCGATGATCGCTCCCGCAGCCTCCTCGGTGATCTGGCAGCCGTCCGGACCATAGACCTTGTAGCCGTTGTACTGGGCGGGGTTGTGGCTGGCCGTGATGACAATGCCCGCATCGCAGCCGAGCTCGCGCACGGCAAAGGAGAGCATGGGGGTCGGCATCAGGCGCGGGTAGATGTGCGCAGTGATGCCATTTTGCGCCAGGACGCCCGCCGATACGAGCGCAAACTGCTGGGAACAGTGACGGGAATCATACGCAATGGCCACGTTGCGCCCGCCGTTTTTCAGCAAATACCGGCTCAATGCCTGCGTCGCGCGCGCGACGGTGTACGCATTCATGCGGTTGGTGCCCACGCCCAGCAGTCCGCGCAGGCCGCCTGTGCCGAACGTCAGGTCCGTGCCGAAGCAGCTGGCGATTTCGCGCGGATTCACCAGGATCTCGCGCGCCTTGGAGCGCGTTTCCTCATCAAAGGAGGGGTGGGTCGCCCACAGCTCCGCCATTTCGTGACTTGTCATCGCATCTTCTCCTTTACTCAAGGCCGCCCCGCGGCCATGGCATTCGAGGATATTCTAGCACATTCGACACGCGCCGTCCAGTGGCGTTGACAATTCTCCGCACAACCCGTATACTGTCAGATAGGCCGAACGCAATCCGCCCGGCCATGTACGGAGAGGATGATCCCCATGCAGCGCATCGCTCGCTTTGAAAAGGTCTCGTTACCGCAGTTCCAGTCAGACTTTTCCGATCCGCGCAGCGATGCCTGCGCGGCCTATGCAGCCATTGTGATGCCGCGGCGGGCGACCCGCGGGTCCGCGGGATATGATTTCTTTCTGCCTGCCCCGCTGACGCTTGCGCCGGGCGAGGGCGCGCTCGTGGCCACGGGCGTGCGCGCGCTGATCGATCCCGGCTGGGCGCTCGTGCTCGCGCCGCGCAGCGGACTGGGCTTCAAGTACCGCCTGCAGCTGGACAACACCGTCGGCATCGTCGATTCGGACTACGCCTTCTCCGACAACGAGGGTCACATCCTCGCGCGCGTGTTCAACGACGGCCGCGCTGGCAAGACGCTCTCGCTGCCTGCCGGCGCCGCGTTCATGCAGGGGCTGCTGCTGCCCTTCGGCATCACGGAGGACGACGAGACCATGGCCGTGCGCAACGGCGGCTTCGGCTCAACGGACGCATCGTGCGCAGACGGCTCGGACGACGCCCTGCGCGCTCTGCCCGACGCCGCGCAGGCGCTCTTCGAGGGCGAGCGCCATCCACTGGTCAACCTTTCCAATGCCGCCGCGCTGCTCTACGACGGCATGCGGGACGTCAACTGGTGCGGCTTTTACCTGATGGACGGAGGCGAGCTCGTACTCGGTCCCTTTTGCGGCAAGCCCGCCTGCCGGCGCATCGCGCTCACGCGCGGTGTGTGCGGTGCGGCGGCGTCCCAGGGGCGTACGCTGGTCGTCGCGGACGTGCACGCCTTTCCGGGCCACATCGCCTGCGACGCCGCATCGCGGTCGGAGCTGGTGGTGCCCCTCTTTCATGAGGGGCGTGTCATCGGCGTGCTGGACGTGGACAGCCCCCGGCCGGCGCGCTTTGGCGGGCTGGAGCAGGACGCCCTGGAGCGCGTGGCGCGCGCATTGGAAGATGCCTGCGACTGGACGCGTGCGGAATACCGACTGCGCTGAGGCGCATGAAAAAAACGCCGTGGAGCGCGACTTCGCGCTCCGCGGCGTTTGATTTTTATCTCAGCCCCGTCCGGCCCAGGCCCGAACGGCCTGCTCCTGTTCGGGTGTGAGCGACAGCGTCCGCCCGCCGACGGTCACGGTCACCTCGTCCTGTTTCCTGGCGTTTTTGTGACAGCCGCACTGACAAAAGTCGTCCCCGGAGGCGACGGGATCGGGCAGCGGATCGTCCGGGTCGAATGCCCCCACGTCTAGCGCGCGCGCCTCGACCAGGTCGCACAGCGCGCCGATCTGGGTTAGCGGACTGAGGGCGGGCAACCCTTCCAGCTCATCGATTCCATCGGCGATGCGCCCGGACACCGCCACTGTCAGCTCGTTGATGCGCTCGAGCGCATCCTTCTGGCCATGTGCGGCGACGATGCGCGGCGCGCGCACGTGATAGTCTCCCTCCATGAGCACGTAGTCGACGTCCGCGTAATGCGACAGGATCTGCGAGCGCGTGAGCGCGCGCTTGTAGATCACTGCAGTCTCATGGCGCGCGCGCGCTGTCACTGTGACGGCGCCGGCCCGCGCATGGCGCGCGGTGTTGCTCTTGGGATCGTCGATTCCAAACGACGGACAAAACACCGTCTTCACCGTGCCGACCCGCTTGCCGCGGCGGATCAGCTCTCTGGTCAGCTCTTCCACAATTGTCGTCTTGCCGGACTTGCGGATGCCGACTACACAGATTACCTTCATATCGTCAATCCTCCATGTGAAGCGTCTTAAATGGTCCCAAATCGCCCTGCATCCAATGCTTGCGGCACAGGCTGACATACTGGTCGTTGCCGCCCAGCAGGATCTGGTCGCCCTCTTTGACGACGCGCCCGTCCTGCACGCGTGCGTTGAACGTGGCCTTGCGCCCACACCAGCAGATGGTCTTGACCTCCTCGATCGTATCCGCCCAAGCCATCAGCCATTGGCTGCCCTCGAAGAGTTTGCCCTGAAAGTCCGCGCGCAGCCCGTAGGCGATGACCGGCACGTTCAGCTCGTCCACCACACGCACGAGCTGCTCGACCTGCGCCTTGGTCAAAAACTGCGCCTCGTCGACGATCAGACATGCATAGGCGGACGCGTCGATTGCATCCAGCTCTTCGACGAACGCACAATCCGTCTCCAGGCCGCAGCGCGAGCGCACGGTGCGCGCCCCGTCGCGCGTATCCAGCCGGGGCTTGAGCATCAGCACCCGTTGGCCGCGCTCTGCGTAGTTATAGCCCACCATGATCGCCTGAGCGGTCTTGCTGGAACCCATCGCGCCATAACGAAAGTACAGTTTTGCCATTTTTCCTCCTTACAGTCCGAACGCAATGAGCAGGCCGGTCATGATCAGCAGGCTGATCGGGATGGACACCGAGTTGGTCATGCCCGCCAGCGCCGCATCCCCGCCCAGCTTGTCCGTAAACACGGGCGCAAGCGTTGAGATGGAAGAGAACACCGCCAGCACGATCGCGCGGCGAACCTCCACGCCCATCGGCAGCAAGAACCACCCAGCCAGCGCAAGCACGACCGCTATACCATAGCGCAGCGCGAGCGTATGCAGCGCCCGGGACAGCTGATCGGGCGTCTTGGGAAATTCCATCATCAGACCGATCATGCACATCGCCAGAAATGTGTTCGCCGCGCCGGCATTCTGCGCAAACTGCACGATGGGTTCCGGAAGCGGGATCTGAAAGACCATCAGCACAAAGGCGATAAAATAGGTGTCAAACAGCGCGGAGGAGAGCAGGCGCTTGGCGACCATGCGCGCCATCGGTTCACTGCGCTTGCCCGTCACCGCGGCGGTCAGCGCATAGGCGCCGCCGGAGACCATGACCGCGTTGCCGATGTCGAACATGCACGTGGCCACGACGCCCGTCGGCCCCAGAAAGCCCTGGGCAAACGGGAGCGTCGCACAGCCGATGTTGTATCCCGGTACGTTCAGCATGTAAAACACGCGATCCTCGCGCGACATGCGCCGTGAGTAGACCATCGCCAGGAAAAAGGCCGCCAGACAGCATCCCAGTCCCAAGGGCACGATGATAAACAGCGCAGGATCGCGCGTCGCTGTCGAAAAGGAGGTGATGACCGCGGCAGGCAGCGTCACATTCAGCACGATTCGAGAGACAATGCGGTAATCCGTCTTGCCAAAAAGCCCCGCACACTTGAGCGCATAGCCCAGCGCCACGGTGCACAACAGCACCCCCGCGCGAAGTAACACGTCCGCCATCCAAAATCCCTCCTAAAACTGCACGCCTTCCATTATAGCAGCCCGCGCGCGTTCTGTCACGCAAAAGCGCGGATATTGCGCGCGTTTTTCGCGCATCCTTAGCCAAAAGAGGCGCGCTGCGCGCCGGAAGGGATGTATCGTCTTGAAAACGCTGACCCTGCCGGGCGGCCGCATCATCGGTCTGCCCACATTTTACGCCGCCCTGGCCGTCTGCCTGGGCACGGGCGCCATCGCCGGGCTGCTTGCACTCGGGCATTTCACCACCTATCAATCGCTGACGTTGCCGCCGCTTGCGCCACCGTCTGCGGTCTTCCCCATCGTATGGACGGCACTGTATGGGCTGATGGCCCTGTCGCTGGCAATCGTCTACGAGAGCCGCGCCCCCATGCGCCGTGCAGCGCTGCTCGTCACCGCGTTGCAGCTGATTGTCAATGCCGCATGGGTTCCTCTGTTTTTCCGCATGCAGGCCTTCGCACTGGCGTTTTGGGAACTTTGCGTGCTCCTCTTCCTGGTCATCGCCATGCTCGAATGCTTCCTGCACGTCGATCCCTTCGCGGCGCTCCTGCAGGTCCCCTACCTGCTGTGGACCGCCTTTGCGTGCTATCTCAACCTGGGCGTTGTATTGCTGAACTGATGTAAACCTTTCTTTTGATTTTGGTTGACATTTTTGCGGGCGGCATGTATACTTTACAAAAGAAAAAAGTTTACGAAGGAGGCTCCTTCGCCCATGCAAAACGCCAAAATCCGCTCTCTGACGCTGTGTGCGCTGTTTGCTGCGCTGCTCGCGGTGTGTTCGCAGATTCAGATTCCCCTGCCGATGGTGCCCATCAACCTGGCGCTGTTTGCCGCCCATCTGGCGGGCACGGTGCTGGGTGCAAAATACGGCGCGCTGAGCGTGACGGTCTACGCGGCATTGGGCCTGGCCGGTGTGCCGGTCTTTGCAGGGTTTGGCGCAGGGCCGGCCACGCTCTTCGGGCGCACAGGCGGCTACATCTTGGGCTATATCCTCGCGGCGGCCATTGCCGGGCGCTGGCGGGAGCGCTGGGGATTTGCGCCGCTCAGGCTCGCGCCCGGCCTCGCGCTGGGCACATTGGGCTGCTATGCGTTGGGGACGGCGTGGTTCATGGTCGCGGCACATCAGGGCCTTGCGACCGCACTGATATATTGCGTGCTTCCCTTTCTGCCGGGCGACCTTGTCAAGATCGCGCTGGCCTGTGCGCTCTCGAGCCGACTGCACGCAGCCTGCAACCGCTGACATAAAGGGGCCGCCTCGCAAAGTCCTCGCGAGGCGGCCCCTTTGATGCGCCTAAAAGAACTCGTCCAACAGGATGAAATAGTCGATCCGCGCCTCATCCCGCGCAAGCCCCAGCGCCTCAAAGAGCGGCGCAGTACCTGCGTCGGAGCCAAAATTGCGGCGCATGGAGCGCACGCACAGCGCAATGTCCTGCCAGCGATCGCCCACGCCGGCGCGCCCCAAGTCGATGAAACCGCTCACCGTTTCGCCCAACAGAAAGATATTGGGCAGGCAATAGTCCCCATGCGTGAAGGCCGGATCCTCCGGCGGCCGGTTCCGCTCCAGAAAGCGCAGCGCCGCCTGCGGCGTGCCGAACCTGCGCAAAGTCTCCGGCTCCATCTCTGCGGCATCCATCAGCCCCGCCTCCAGCCGGGCGCGCGCCCGCAGGAGCTTGCCCGACAGGCGCTCGTCAAAGGGACATGCGCCTGTGTCCACGCGCCACAGCAGGCGCAACCCCTCTGCCAGCAGGCGCGCCGTACGCTCTGGATGCGCAAGGCGCTCCGGCGCGCAGGCCATCTCGCCGCTCAGACGCTCCATCAGCAGGTAGTTGCGGCCTTCCTCTTCGAAGGCCTCATACACGCGCGGCACGGGCAGACGGCCGGTCAGCCAGGCATACGCCGCCCGTTCGCGGTCGGACTCATCCGACCTGCGCTCGACCTTGAGCACCTTGTCCGGCAGCAGGAGCACTTCCGCGCCGGTGCATCCGATGCTGTCCCGCACGATCGGGACGCCCTGCATATAGGGAAGCAGACGCGCGGGCAGCGCCGCATTCTCTCCGCCTTGCCGGTTCATGCGACCCCTCCACCTTCTTTTTTTCCATGATACCGCAAACGATTCAAAAAGTAAAGGCGTCCATCCGCCGCCGCATACGACGGCCCTGCGGCGCATAGCAATCAAACGGGAGGGATGCGGCATGAATTCGCAAAGGCACGTCATACACGTAGGGAGCATGCAGGTGCGTCCGCGCCGCAGGCCGGAGGCGCCTCCAGCGCGCCGCGAGGCGGGAATGACGCTTCCGGAGCGCCTGCTGCGCGACTGTGCGCTGTGTACGGCGGCAGTGCTTGCGGCGCTGAGCTTTGCCAACGTCGGCGGCACGGCGGCCGACGGCGTGCTCAGCCGCGTGGCGGCGGCCGTACAGACGGACTATGATCCAGACGAGACACTGGGACGGCTGCAGTTCGTCCAAAACCTCGTGCCGGAGAGCGTACTCGTCTTTTGGAACGCCGGCGAGGCGGCAGGGCCGTATGCGCTGCCGGAGGGCGACGTGCTGCACGCGTTCAGTGCGCAGGAGCCTTGGGTCGTATTTTCACTGTCGGGCGACGTGCGCGCGGCCGCGCCGGGCGAGGTGATGAGCGTCACGCAGGGCGACGACGGACGCTATACGCTGCGCCTTTTGCATGCGGACGGTTCCGAGACGCTCTATGGCGGCCTTTGCGCATGCGGCGCGCGTGAAGGGGACGTCGTCTCCGAAGGCGATACGCTGGGCGAGGCGGATGGCGAGCTGTCCTTTGAAATCCGCAAGGGCGGCGAGTGCCTGAACCCGGCGGACGTAGCGCAGCGATGAAGGTAGGCTCCTTCCGTGGCGTCGTGTTGGAGACGCACCCCGCCCTGCCCGTCTTCATGGCCGCGATGTGCGCGCAGGGGCTGGGGCGTACGCTCGCCGTGGGCGTAGTCGTGCTCGTGCTGCACGAGCTGGCTCATGCGCTGGCAGCGCATCTGTTGGGCATGCGGGTGCTCTCCCTGGAGCTGACGCCCTTCGGCGCCTGCGCTCGGCTGGAGGGGTTGCGCGAGCAGGCCGGCGCACGCTGTGTGGCCGTCGCGCTGGCCGGGCCCGCGGCCAATGCATTGCTTGCCGCTGCCGCGTTGGCGTGCGTGGGCGCCGGCGTCCTTTCGCGCTGGGAGGCGCTGCGCTTCATCCGGTTGAACCTGCTGCTGATGGGGTTCAACCTGCTGCCTGCGCTTCCGCTGGATGGCGGCCGTGCCCTGACGGCGCTTCTGACCCCGCGCCTGGGCGCGGAGCGCTGCCTGCGCGTCTTTTCCGTCGCAGGGGAAGTTCTGGGAGCGATGTTGCTCGCGCTGGGCGTGTGGGGCGCATTGCATGGAGCGCTCAACCTGTCTCTCCTGCTTGCCGCAAGCTATCTCGTCTACGCTGCCGCCAGGGAGCGCAGCGTGCCCACAGCGGATGGCGTGCGCGCGATGCTGCGCCACACCCAGACGCTGGCGCGGCGCGGCGCGCTGCCCATGCGGGAAATGCTCGTACGCGCCGATCTGCCCATCGCCGCGCTCGCCCGCCATACGTGCTCCGGCGCCTATTGCGAGCTGCGCGTGGTGGATGAAAATCTATGCCCGGTGGGCGTTCTGACGGAGGCTGCGCTGCTTCGCGCGATGCTGGAAGATCCCGCCCAGACCGCGCGCCAGGCGCTGACGAAAAAAGCTCCGAAAAAAAGAGAAAAAGAGGATTGACAAACTTGCACTCGTGCGATATAATACTATTCGTCGAACGGAGCGCTGAGGCAAAACGCTCCCGACAGACAAATGATGGGGAATTGTGTAACGGCAGCACCTACGACTCTGACTCGTATTGTCTAGGTTCGAATCCTAGTTCCCCAGCCATATGGCTCCATGGTCAAGCGGTTAAGACGTCGCCCTCTCAAGGCGAAATCAGGGGTTCGATTCCCCTTGGAGCTACCACTTGAAGCCGGTCTTCTCCGAAGACCGGTTCTTTTTTTGTAAGAAATCAGTGAAATTATTGAAAAAATGACGTCCTTTCCTTGAAAAACATCACAAAAAACATTATAATGAGACTGTGATTTCCAATCTACATGAGGAGGGAGTCTGAACCATGAAAAAATTGCTCAGCTTGCTGTTGACGTTAGCGCTGCTGCTTTCCGGCGCCGCGCTGGCCGAGACGGCGCAGCCCGCGCTCACCCGGGATCTCGTCGTGCTCTTCACCAGCGATGTGCACTGCGGCGTGGATGCCGGCTTTGGCTATGCGGGCCTGGCCGCCGTGCGCGACGCGATGGCTCAGGACAACTATGTGCTGCTCGTGGATAACGGCGATTCCATCCAGGGCGAGCCCATCGGCACGATGACGACCGGCGAGAGCAGCATCCAGCTGATGAATGCCGTCGGCTACGACATCGCCACCATCGGCAACCACGAGTTCGACTATGGCATGGACCGCTTCCTGGAGCTGACGCAGGAGGCGTCGTTCCCCTACGTCAGCGCCAACTTCACCCATGACGGCGAGCTGGTCTTCGACCCGTACGTCATAAAGGAGTTCGACGGCGTGAAGGTCGCGTTTGTGGGCATCACCACGCCCAAGACGATCACCTCGTCCACCCCGGCCTACTTCCAGGACGAGGCGGGCAACTTCGTCTACGGCTTCATGCAGGATGACAGCGGCGAGGCGCTCTACGCCGGCGTGCAGAGCGCGGTGGACGCCGCGCGCGCCGAGGGAGCGGCCTATGTCGTCGCCATGGCGCACCTGGGCATCGAGGCCGGCTGCGCGCCGTGGATGTCCACGGACGTCATCGCCCATACCACCGGCATCGACGCGATGCTCGACGGCCACAGCCACAGCCTGCTGGAGCAGGAGATGGTGAAGAACAAGGACGGCGAGGACGTGCTGCTTGCCGCCTGCGGCACGAAGCTGCAGGCCATCGGGTACCTGCGCATCGCCACGGACGGCACGCTGTCCACCGGCCTGTACCAGTGGAACAACGACGTCGCCCTGCCCGATCTGCTCGGCCTGGAGGGAGAGGTCAAGGCGGCCGTGGACGAGGCCGGCGCGGCGCTGGAGAGCCGCCTGGGCGAGGTCGTCGCCTCTACGGCGGTCGATCTGGTCATCAACGACCCGGAGACGGGCGTACGCATCGTGCGCAATGCCGAGACGAACCTGGGCGACCTGTGCGCCGACGCGTACCGCATCCTCTCCGGCGCGGACATGGCCTTCGTCAACGGCGGCGGCGTGCGCGACGCGATCGCAGCCGGCGACATCACGCTCAACGACATCCTCAAGGTCCACCCCTTTGGCAACGCGATGTGCGTCGTAGAGGCCACCGGACAGCAGATCCTGGACGCGCTCGAGTGGGGCGCGCAGGTCGTGCCGGAAGAGAACGGCGGCTTCCTGCAGGTCTCCGGCCTGACGTATGAGATCCACACCTATATTCCCTCCTCCTGCACGCAGGATGAGAACGGCATGTTCACCGGCGTGTCCGGCGAATACCGCGTGAAGAACGTGATGGTCGGCGCAGAGCCGCTCGACCTGGAGAAGACCTATACGCTGGCCAGCCATAACTACATGCTCAAGAACGCGGGCGACGGCTTCACCATGTTCCAGGGCTGCACCCTGCTGCAGGACGAGGTCATGCTCGACAACCAGGTGCTGATCAACTACATCACCCAGACGCTGGGCGGCGTCGTGGGCGAGGCCTATGCCAATCCCTATGGCGAGGGACGCATCGTGGCCGTGCCCGAAGCGCCCGAGGCATAATTCATCCCCTGCCCCTTCCCACGCGGGAAGGGGCTTTTCTGTGCGTTTTGGCATTGCGCCCGGCGCGGTGATGCGGTACAATATCCGCAGCACCACATCACCGCCGGGCAATACAGAAGGAGGTCCGTTCCCCTATGTCCGACATCTTGCTTGAAATCTGCTGCGGCTCTGCCGACGACGTGATCGAGGCCGCGCGCGGCGGGGCCGACCGCGTCGAGCTCAATTCCAACCTGTTTCAGGGCGGCCTGACGCCCTCGCTGGGGACGCTTCAGGTCGTCAAACGCCACGTCTCCCTCCCCGTGATGACGATGATCCGTCCCCGCGCAGGCGGCTTTTGCTACACCGACGTCGAGTTCGAGACCATGCGCGCCGACGCGCGTGCGCTGCTCGCCGCGGGCGCGGACGGCCTGGTCTTCGGCTTTCTGCACCCGGACGGCACGGTCGACGAGGCGCGCACGCGCGAGATGGTCGCGCTGTGCGAGGGACGGCCGTGCGTGTTCCACCGGGCGCTGGACGTCACGCCCGACTGGAAGCGCGCGCTGGACGCGCTGATCCGCCTGGGCGTCACGCGCGTGCTGACGAGCGGCCAGGCCTCCGACGTGTTCTTCGCACTGGAGACCATCGCCGAGATGATCCGCTTTGCCGGCGACGCCATCGAGATCCTGCCCGGCGCAGGCATCACGCTGGAAAACGTACGCCGCGTCGTGGAGGCGACGGGCTGCCGGCAGGTGCACCTGGCGCGCCACCGCAGCATGCCCGACACGTCCGTGAACAACAACCGCAGCATCTACTACGGCGGAGCGCTCTATCCGCCGGAGGACCGCTACGACGTGACCGACGGCGACTACGTGGCCGCCGTGCGCGGCCGCCTCGGCTGAGGAGGGATGCCCATGAGCGCGATCATCGGAACGTGGAAGATGTGCTATGACGGCCTGTGTGCCGGCCATGCGCTGCTCGCGGGCGGCGCGAGCGCTGGCGACGCCGTCGTGCGCACCGTCACGGCCGTGGAGGACGACCCGGCCTATACCTCCGTGGGCTACGGCGGCCTGCCGGCCAGCGACGGCCGCGTGCTGCTTGACGCTGCCTTCATGGACGGGCACACGCTGCGCCTGGGCGGCGTGATGGGCGTGGAAAACGTGCGCAATCCCATCCAGGCGGCCAGGCTGCTGTGCGGACGGGAGACGAACTGTCTGCTGTGTGGGCGCGGCGCGGAGCAGTTTGCCGTGGAGGCCGGGCTAAAGATGCGCGACATGCGCACTGAAAATGCCATGCGCCGCTGGCGCGAGGCGGTGCAGCAGGAGGCCGGACGCCTGACGGCCTACCGCGGGCACGACACGGTCTGCGTGCTCGCGCTTGACGGCGAGGGGCGCATGGCCGCGGGCACCTCCACGTCTGGCCTGTTCATGAAGGCGCCCGGCCGCGTGGGCGATTCGCCGATCGTCGGCTCGGGATTCTACTGCGACGAGCGCTATGGCGCAGCCGCCGCGACGGGCCTGGGCGAGGACATCATGCGCGGCTGCCTGTCCTACGAGATCGTCTCGCGCATGCGCGCGGGCGTCTCTCCCGCCGACGCCTGTGCAGGCGCGCTCGCAGCGCTCGTGGAGCGCAAGCGCTCGCTCGGCGAGGACGCGGGCAGCATCAGCCTGATCGCGCTCTCGCCTAGCGGCGCATATGGCGCGGCGACCACGCTGCCCGTCTTCCCCTTCGCCGCGGGCGGCGCGGACGGCGTCGCCCTGTACGCGGCGCGGGCGGACGGCTCGCCGATTCGCGCCGTGACGGTTGCAGAACTCGAGGGCGAGCCCTGATCTACCAAAACCGGGCCTGCGCCCGTCGAAAGGAAATGATGACCGTGCTTGACGGAATGATCCGCGTGGGCGCCGCCGTGCCGCGCGTCTACCTGGCGGACTGCAAGAAGAACGCGCAGGAGATCTGCGCGCTGCTGGATGAGGCCGCGCGCGAGGGCGTGCGCATCCTCGTCTTTCCCGAGCTGTGCCTGTGCGGCTACACCTGCGGCGACCTGTTTTTGCAGCCCACGCTGCAGCGCGCCGCGCTGGACGCGCTGCAGGCCGTTGCCGCCCACCACAGCCCCGTCACCGCCGTAGTGGGCCTGCCGCTGATGGCCGAAGGCCAGCTCTACAACTGCGCCGCCGTCATCTCGGACGGGCGCGTGGCGGGCCTGGTGCCCAAGCAGCACCTGCCCAACTACGGCGAATTCTACGAGCAGCGCTGGTTCTCCCCCGCCTCATCCGCGCCGGAGGCCGCGACCGTCGGCGAAGCGCGCGTGCCCATGGGGCGAGACCTGCTCTTTGAGTGCGGCGAGGTGTGCTTTGGCATTGAGGTCTGCGAGGATCTGTGGGTGCCGTCCCCGCCCTCCGGCCCGCTGTGCATGGCGGGCGCGGAGCTGATCCTGAATCCCTCTGCCAGCGACGAAGTCGTCACCAAGCACCGCTACCGCACGGAGCTGATCGCCCAGCAGTCGGCGCGCTGCATGTGCGGCTATGTCTATGCCGGGGCCGGCTACGGCGAATCCACGACCGACCTGGTCTTCGCGGGCTATGCGGGCGTCTATGAAAACGGCCGGCTCCTTGCGGAAAACGAGCGCTTCCGCCGCGCCTCGTCGCTGACGTGGGCGGATGTGGACGTGGAGCGCCTGCGCTTTCAGCGCGCGCGCAGCCGCTCGTTCTTCCTGGATGCGCCGCAGGGCCTGCGCCGCGTGCCGGTGACGCTTGCGGGCGTCTGGCGGCCCGGCCTGCGCCGTCCGCTGCCGCCCATGCCCTTCGTGCCCGCGGGCGCGGAGCGAGATAGCCGCACGCGCGAGATCATCTCCATCCAGGAGACGGGCTTGCTCACGCGCTTTGAGCGCACGGGACTGCAAAAGGCGGTCATCGGCGTCTCCGGCGGCCTGGACTCGACGCTGACGCTGCTGGTCACGGCGCATGCATTCCGCGAGGCGGGCTATCCGGCCGAAAACGTGTACGCGATCACGATGCCGGGCTTTGGCACCGGCAGCCGCACGCTGAAGAACGCGCGCGCGCTGATGGCGCTGCTGGGCTGCACGGTGCAGGAGATCCCCATCGGCCCGGCGGTCACGCAGCACTTTGCCGACATCGGCCAGGACCCGGCAGTGCACGACGTCGCCTACGAAAACGCCCAGGCGCGCGAGCGCACGCAGATCCTCATGGACTACGCCAACCGCATCGGCGCGCTGGCAATGGGCACGGGCGACCTGTCCGAGCTGGCGCTGGGCTGGTGCACCTACAACGGCGACCACATGTCCATGTATAACATCAACGGCAGCGTGCCCAAGACGCTCATCAAGCATCTGGTGCGCTACATGGGCCACGAGGTCTTCGGCGGCGAGATTGCGGCGATCGTCGACGACATTCTGGATACGCCGATCTCGCCCGAGCTGATCCCCTCGGAGGGCGGCGAAGAGCTCACCCAGCGCACGGAGGACGTGCTGGGCGCCTACGCGCTGCACGACTTCTTCCTCTACCACATGATGGACAGCGGCGCGGGCCCGGACAAGCTGCTCGCGATGGCGGAGGCGGCCTTTGGCGGCGCGTATACCCGTCGCCAGATCGTCGAGGCGCTAGAAACGTTTGTGCGCCGCTTCTTCAGCCAGCAGTTCAAGCGCAGCTGCCTGCCCGACGGGCCCAAGGTCGGCAACGTCAGCCTCTCCCCACGTGGGGACTGGCGCATGCCCAGCGACGCGAGCGCCGCGCTGTGGATGGAGCGGGTGAAGGCGCTGCAAAGCGGCCTCTCGTGCTGCACGGTGCATCCCTTCGGCACGCTGGGCGGCTACAAGTACGTGGTGCTGCTCTCCCGCTGCGAGGGACGGCTGCTGCTCAGCCGCCACCGCCGCCGGACGACCTGGGAGACGCAGGGCGGCCATATCGAGCCGGGCGAGACGCCAGAGCAGGCCGCGCGGCGCGAGCTGTTCGAGGAATCCGGCGCCGCGGACTTCACCCTGACGCCGCTGTTCGACTACTATGCAAGCGACGAGCAGAACAGTGCCGTCGGCGCGGTCTTCCTGGCGGACGTGCGCACGCTCTCCGCCCTGCCGCAAAGCGAGATGGCCGAGGTGCGCGCATTCGACGCCCTGCCGGACGAGCTGACCTATCCTGCGATCACGCCGGTCCTGTTCCGGGCCGCGCGGGAACACTTCCCCGGGTGCGGGCTGTAACAAAAGGCGCTGCCGCGATGTGCGGCAGCGCCTTTTCGCTATCACTTGAATGTGAAGGCCAGCGGCTCGCCAATCCCTACGCCCTCGTTTGACGAGGGATCGCCCGCCTGCAGGTAGAGCACGTCCGGCACCTCTTCCAGAGCGTCGACGCCGCTGCTGAGCAGCGAGGTGGACGTCGCCGGGATGCGCTCGCCCGCCTCGTCGAGCACGAGCACATCCACGTCCGCCCAGACCAGCTCGTCCTCCTTGGCGTCCGCATAGACGACCTCCACCACCGTCTGCAGCGGGGTGAACGTGAACGTCGCGCGCTCGATCTCGCGGCCCGCGAGCGCACCCGGATGGTCGAACGTGAACGTCTCGTTCAGGTCCGTATGGTCGGGCAGCTCAAATTCAAGGAACGTGGCCGAGCCCGCGTCCTGCCCTCCGACCTTGACCGGCTCCTCCGCGCCGTCATAGCGGAAATAGCCCACCTTGTAGCGCAGGTCGCGGCTGGGCAACGCCTTGCCATCGAAGGAGAGGATCATCGACAGCACGTTCGCCTCCTCCTGCTGGTACTCGAAGCCCATCGATTCGGGGACATACTCGTCCCCCGCCTCCGCGACGCACACCAGGTCCGGATCGAGCGGGCTGTATACGGTGCCGTACTGCGCCAGCAGCGCGTCCAGATCGACGCGCGGGTCGTCCAGCAGCGCCCAGGTCGTGCCCTCGGGGCTGCGGTATTCGATGACGACGTGCGTGGCAAAGCCATCCCAGACGGCCTCGCGTACGCTGGCCTCGACCTCCTCCACCTGGATGGACGCCTGCGGCCGGTCCACGATCTCCTGCGCCTGCTCGGGGATCTCCTCGCCGTACATCTCGCTCAGAAAGTCGCCGATGCCGTACTGGCGTGCGACGGCCAGCGCCGTGCCGCACAGGGCCAGCAACAGCGCGCAGACGATGATGGCCGTGCGCAATGCATGCTTTTTCACGATGCGTTCCTCCTCCAATGTCGAAAGGGTTTGAGCAACGCGCGCAGGCAGGGCCTCCGGCAGCGGTTCATAAGCGCGCCGCCAATCTTCGCGTCTCATTCGATCTCCTCCTTCAACGCCGCGCGCAGCGCAATGCGCGCACGGGAAAGGCGGGAACAGATCGCGCCCTTCGTCGTCCTGGTGATGCGGGCGATCTCCGCCACGCTGTACCCCTCCATGTAGTGCAGCACGACCGCCGTACGCAGCTTCTGCGGCAACTGCGAAAGGGCCTCCTGCAGCTCCTCGTTTTGTGTGGCGGGCGGCTGAGGCGGCTCGACTTGCTCTACGGGCGTCGTGCGCTTCTGCCTGCGCTGGATGCCGATGCATTCCCGAATCAGAATGCGCGTCAGCCAGGTGGAAAAGCGCTGCTCATCCCGCAGGGTGTACAGCTTTTGCCAGGCCTTCAGGATCGCCTCGCCGACCGCGTCGAGGCGGTCTTGCTCGCACGAGAGGTAGCTGCACGCGACGCGATACATGCTCCCCTGCGCGTCGACGATTCGCCGCGCGAATTCCTCCCTGTCCATGCTGTTCCTCCTGTTTCCATCGCTTGAGCGCTCTTGCACCTATTAGACGGACAAATGCCCGGCCGGATTCGTCACCCACATATTTATTTTGCGGCGGCAATGAACACATCCACCAGCGAAGCTGGTGGTTGTCACTATGCGGGCATAGCCCTTTGTTCCTCGCGGACGCGTGC
>CALVNS010000024.1 GCA_944349855.1 uncultured Eubacteriales bacterium
GACAGCGCGACGGCTTAGTTGGAGGTGGTGGCTCAGGCGTCGATGACTGAAAACGCGATCAACGAAGCGCTGAAGCAGGCCGCGGAGGGGGTGCAGAAATGAGCAATCTGCGTAAGATCTTTTTGAACGGCATTTTCAATGAAAACCCGACGTTCCGCCTGGTGCTGGGCATGTGCCCCACGCTGGCGATTACGACGGTCGTGTCCAACGGCATTGGCATGGGCCTGGCCGCCACGTTCGTGCTGGTGTTTTCAAACCTGGTCATTTCGCTTCTGCGCAATGCCATTCCGGAAAAGATTCGCATTCCGGCGTTCATTGTGGTCATTGCGACCTTTGTTACCATGGTGCAGTTGGTTGTGAAGGCGTTTTTGCCGGCGCTGGACAAGTCCCTGGGCCTGTTCATCCCGCTGATCGTCGTCAACTGCATCATCTTCGCCCGTGCGGAGGCCTTCGCCTTTAAGAATCCGCCGCTCGCGTCCGTCGCGGACGGCCTGGGCATGGGCCTTGGCTTCACGCTGGCGATCACGATCCTTTCCGCCATTCGCGAGCTGCTGGGCAGTGGTACGCTGCTGGGCATCTCCGTGCTGGGCGAAAACTTCCAGCCGATGGCGATCATGACGGCGCCTCCGGGAGGCTTCATCGCGCTGGGCCTGCTGCTGGCGATTGTCAACACGCTGACTTCCCGCAAGAAGGCGGCTTAAAGAGGAGGGGAATGGATGAATTACTTAACCATTTTGATCGGAGGCATTCTGGTCAATAACTTCGTCATGTCCCGCTTCCTGGGCTGCTGTCCGTTCCTGGGCGTCTCCAAGAAGATCGAGACGGCTTTCGGCATGGGCATGGCGGTGACGTTTGTCATGGCGCTGGCCTCTCTGGTGACCTACCTGGTGCAGTATTACCTCCTGGTGCCGCTGAAGCTGGAATATCTTCAGACGATCGCGTTCATCCTCGTCATCGCCGTGCTGGTGCAGATCGTCGAGAACGCGCTTAAGAAGATCAGCCCGAGCCTCTATCAGGCGTTGGGCGTCTATCTGCCGCTGATCACGACCAACTGCGCGGTGCTGGGCGTTGCGCTGCTGAACATCACCGAGGGCTACAACCTGGTCGAGTCCGTTGTGAATGGTGTTGCGGGCGCGCTGGGCTTTACCCTGTCCATCGTGCTCTTTGCTGGCATCCGCGAGCGCCTGGCCGTGAGCGACATGCCCAAGTGGATGGATGGATTCCCGGGCGCGCTGATCACCGCCGGCCTGATGGCGGTCTCGTTCCTGGGCTTCACCGGCCTGATTTAAGGAGGGTGTGAGAATGGATTTTGCTTCGATTTTGACGGCTGCGGTGGTGCTCGGCGTTCTGGGCCTGATCTTTGGCGCCCTGCTCGCAGTGACCAGCAAGGTCTTTGCAGTGCCCTCCAATCCCAAGGCGGATGCGCTGCGCGAGTGCCTTCCGGGCGCGAACTGCGGCGCCTGCGGATTCCCGGGCTGCGACGGCTATGCCGCCGCGGTGGCCGATGGGAAGGCCGAGATCGGCAAGTGCCCGGTCGGCGGCGCGCCTGTGGCGGCGAAGATGGGCGAGATCATGGGCGTAGAGGCCACGATCGGTGCGCGTATGGTTGCCGCTGTCAACTGTCAGGGCAGCGTAGGCCACTGCAAGCCCAAGTATGACTACAATGGCATTGAGGACTGCCTGGCTGCCTCGCTGGTGGAGGGAGGAACCAAGTCCTGTCCGTATGCGTGCCTGGGTCTGGGCACGTGTGAGCGCGCCTGCCCGTTTGATGCGATCCACGTCGATCCGGTGCGTAAGATCGCCATCGTCGACGAGGAAAAGTGCCAGGGCTGTGAGAAGTGCGTTGCGGCGTGCCCCAAGCACGTGCTGTCCATGAAGCCTGCGGACCGCGTGGTGTCCGTTGCCTGCAACTCTCATGACAAGGCCAAGGACGTCAAGGAGAGCTGCAAGGTCGGTTGCATCGGCTGCGGCAAGTGCGAGAAGGCGTGTAAGTTTGGCGCGATCACGATGGAGAATAACCTGCCCGTGATCGACTACACGAAGTGCGTCGGCTGCATGATGTGCGCAGAGGGATGCCCGACCGGCTCGATTGCAGGTGAGCTTGAAAACCGCCTGATCGCGCAGATCAATCCGGATGCCTGCGTCGGCTGCACGCTGTGCAAGAAGCAGTGCCAGTTTGATGCGATCCTCGGCGAGCTCAAGCAGAAGCACGTGGTGCTCGACGCCTGCACCGGCTGCGGCCAGTGCGCGGCCAAGTGCCCCAAGAAGGCCATCACCATGCGCCCGCGTCATAAGCCGCGCGACCCCATGGCGACGGCCGCCAAACTGACGGCATCTGCGACGGCCAACCAGGCTTCGAACGCGTAAGCCCTTTGCAAGTGATCACCTGTTAAAGGCGGCATGGAAGGCAGCAATGCCTTCCATGCCGTTTTTCTTTTCCTTGCTTTCCGAAGGCGGGCGAGGCCGTCAACGTCAGAGCATATGCGCTGTTCATCTTGAACGTTGACTGTTTCGGCTGACCTTTCTATTTCATAGGTCTTTATGGTATTTCCATAGTCTGATCGTAAAGTATATTTGGCAAATAGAGAAACCTCCGAACAAGATAAAAAAGGCCATCAGAGTGGATGCTGTCTATCCAATTTTTGCATGTTGCTTTATGGCATATGAGCGTTCGTTTGACGCCGGCAATGAAGTTCCATATCCTGGATCTGAAATGATGGCAGAAGGAGAGGCTTCAATGAAGCAGATAATTCACATCTTCGGCGCCTCCGGCTCCGGCACGTCGACGCTGGGCCAAGCGATACGCGACGCGCTCGGCTATTGCTGGATGGACACGGACGACTACTTCTGGCTGCCGTCCGATCCACCCTACACGCAAAAGCGCCCGATTGACGAGCGCCTCCGGATGATGCGCGCCGATATGGCCGACGCCGACAATGTCGTGATTTCGGGTTCTCTGGTCGACTGGGGCGATGCATTGATCCCCCTGTTCACGTTGGCCATCCGGCTGGAAACGGATACGCAGGTGCGCATCGAGAGGCTGAAGCGAAGAGAAAGGGCGGCCTTTGGCCGCCGCATAGAGGTCGGAGGGGACATGTATCAGACGCACGCGGACTTTCTCAGGGGGGCGGCGGCATACGACACCGGCGGCCCGGAGATGCGCAGCAGAGCCAAGCATGACGCATGGCAACGGCAGCTCCGGTGTCCCCTGCTGGTACTCGACGGCGGCGACGACCTGGACCGCAACCTTTCCACCGTTCAGGAGGCCTTAAGGCAAGGCCTGCCCGTTCGATGAAGGAGCGCGCAGGCCCTGGAGCTATACCGACCGATTGTAGATCGGCTCAACGTCCGCACGCCGTCGGACGATCAGCGCCTGCATCACGAGCAGTGAAAAGCCGGCAAATAGCAGCGAGACCAAGCGATAGGGGAGAATTTCGCCCAAAGCGCCCGCGCAGAGCTGCGCGAGCATCAGCGGGTACCACAGGAACAGCAGCGCGCCGTCGCATACCTCGTATATCCGGTATACCCACACTGTGAGCGCATAGCGCTGCGCTTGCGGAATGGTGTAGAGGTAGTGTACTGCGCCGCCGACCATGCGTCCGACCGTTTCGGCGGAGAGGAGCGCGGCGTACATGGCCGTCGTCAGTCCGGGCGTGCTTTGAAAGTGCGCCAGCGCCATGAGATTGACGCCGTTTGCGCAGGCGTTGGTCGTGGTCATATACAGGTAGATATTGCGAATGCCCCGATCCTGCCTCACATAGCGCACGCCGCCCGTCAGCTCCCGCGCATAGCGCCGCAGCCGCTCAGCCAACGGCGCGGGCGGACAGACTTCGGGCGAACGGGGCGCCTGAATGCGATGTTCAAATAGCGCGGCGACCCACAGCAGCGCGCCTTCGGTGAAGACGATGGGGATGATGCCGTACGCGCCGTAGATCACGGAGGCGGCGGGGGTGACGATGGCCGATACGCTCGGATAGATCATGGCGGAGATCGCATATCCCCGCTGCATGCACCCTGCGGGAATCAGGTCGGGATACAGCGCATCGTAGGCCAGACTGTACGTTGCCCCGATGCTGCTCATTGTCAGGCTGAACAGGAGATAGATGGCATAGGAGAAGGGTACGCGCGTCAAATACAGGCCGAATAGCAGGTAGAGGCACCCGGACAGCGCGTCCAGCCCTACGATGAGACGTTTTTTGTCGCAGCGGTCGACGACTGGCGCGATTAGGATGGGCAATATCACGCTCGGGAAGAGAGAAAGCGCCGCAAACAGCCCGGAGAGCCAGGTCGATTCGGTCTGGTCGAACACGATCAGGCTGAGCGCGAGGCTCATGGCCGTGCCGCCGATGGCGCTAACGACCGTACCGAGGGTGATGGTGACGAAGTTGCGCGTCCACAGGCGAGAAGCACGTCGCTGCAAGAGAAAACCCCCTTTTTCATGCTCTCATTATAGCGCCCTGCTGAGCAATGAAAAAGGGGGTTGTTTTGTGAAAATTGTATGTGAATGCAGGCGTTAGAATGGATTAAACGGTCCGTTTTCGGAAAACATCCCGATCTCTTGCGAGATCTGCAGCGCGTCCTTGTAGCGCCGCTGATGGACATAGGCCTCAATCAGAAAGCCGGCGTGGAACTGCTTGAAGCCAAAGTGCAGCACGCCGGGCGCTTCATCGTACACAGCGCGCAGCAGCGCCGCATAGTCGGGATCGTCCAGATAGCCGGGGGTGAGGCGCATCTCCGCCACGCGCAGCATCCGATCGTAAATGGCGGGCAGATCCGGTGAGAGGAAGGCGCGCGCCTCGGCCAAAGCCTCGCGGGCCTGGGCGCATAGTCCGAGGTGTGTATAGACGAGGGCCAGCTTGTGCCGGACGAGCAGATTTTCCACGCCGTCGGAGGAAGCGTGTGCGAGCGCGGCTTCCAGCCAGTCGCGCGCCTCCTCGTGGCGGCACAGCTCCAGACATGTTGCGCCAATGTTGTATTCGATTTCGCCCACGGAAGCGGGGCGCAGGGTGTGTGCCAGCGCGAGCGTGCGCCGGAAGGCGCGCATCATGGAGGGATAGTGGCGCTGGTTGGCATAGCAGCAGCCCAGCAAAAAGCTGGCGTCGAACAGGACGGTGCCGTTGCCCTCCTCACAGGCCAGAGCGTAGGCCCGCTCGGCCTCCTGCCCTGCCTGAATGTATCGCCCGCGCGCAAAGCTGAAGTGCGCCCGCCAGAGGAAGAGCAGCGCACACGGTCGCAAGCGCTCCGCTTGGGCGAAGGCCTCTTCCCGCGCATGTCCGTCTTCGCACAGCAAGGCGCGGCCCATGGCATATAGAGCCAGCTGTTCCCCCTGCAGATAGTCGACAAACGGGGACAGCGCCTCCAACGCTGCGGCAAGTGCGGCCTGATCATCCGTATGCATGGCGATGCATGCGCGGTATAGCTCGATGGAAAGCGCCAGCGGAGAGGACTCCAGCGCCCCGGCATGCGCGTCGAGCCATGCATCGCGTCCGTCTGCGCTCAGCGTGCACAGCAGGAACCGATCGAAATATTCGCGCAATGCGCGGGCGGCTACGGCCTCGGTTTCGACGTCGATCTGTGCGCGAAGGCCCAGCGCCTGCAGCAGCCGCTCTACGATCTCCGGCCCCGCGTGGACCTGACCCTGCTCGATCTTGCTCAGGTAGGAGGCCGAGCAGATGCCCTTGCACAATCCCTCCTGGGAGAGATTCTGGCGCAGCCGCTCGCGCCGAATGAGAAAGCCGGTAAAGTGCTTCATCGTGTCCACCCCGATACGATTCTAGCATAGGCGCGGACAAAAGACAAGGCGCCGTCTCCTGGGGAGACGACGCCCTTGCGTTTGGACCTACGCGCGCTGCGCCGGCGCGATTTCGCCGGCCTTGGTCAACGCGACTTTGGTGATGACGGGGCCGACCAACTCGTAAACCAGTGTTCCGGCCAGGATGACGGCGCGGACAGTGACGCCATATTCGGGGATGACCTGCATTGCAAGCTGCGTCATGCCAATGGCCACGCCCGCCTGTGGCAACAACGTATAGCCCAGGTACTTGCGCACGTTCGGCTCGGCCTTGACGAGAGAGGAGCCGATGAAAGCGCCGACCCACTTGCCCAAGCTGCGGAAGAGCAGGTAGCTGACGCCCAGGAGCCCGACCGTCGGCAGCACAGACAGGTTCAGGTCTGCGCCGGACAGCACAAAGAAGAGCATGAACAGCGGCGGCGTGAAGCGATCGCACTGCTCGATGATCTTGTCCGAGGCGGGGCTGAGGTTGATCATCACAGCGCCGATCATCATACACACGAGCAGAGAAGAGAGGCCCCACATTTCGCACAGCGCCAATCCACCGAGCACGGCGGCGATGGTCAAGGAGAGCATGTTGCCGCGCGAGTGGAAGAAACGTGCGGCCAGAGTCTGCACCAGGCCGATGCCTGCGCCCAACAGCAGGGAGCCGAGGATCTCCAACATCGGTGAGATGAACATGCTCTGTACCGTCAGGGCCTCACCGCTGTAGATGGCCGCGGCGATGGCGCTGGAGATGCTGAAGGCCATCAGACACAGCGCGTCGTCCATGGCCACAACCGGCAGCAACATGCTGCAGACTGGTCCGCGCGCCTTGTACTGGCGAACGACCATCAACGTGGCGGCCGGGGCGGTGGCTGCGGCGATGGCGCCAAGCATGAGGCAAAGGGGCAGGGGAAATCCCATCGCGATGAGCGCGACGTCGACAAGCACTACGGCGCAAAGCCCTTCAAAGAGCGTGATGACGATGGGCTTGGAACCAATCTGGCGCAGATAGCTCAAGCGGAATTCCGCGCCGATCGAATAGGCGATGAAGCCCAGGGCAACATCGGTGAGCACGGAGAGCGACGCGACGGCATCCTGCGGCAGCAGGCCGAGCACGGAAGGGCCGACGAGCAGACCGCCGACCAGATAGGCCGTTACATTGGGCAGGCGGATCAGGCGAATGATACGGCTGAAAAATAGACCCACGATCAATGCGATCGACAGGGCAAGCAGCATATTCACTTGGAAACGCCCCCCAACCCGTCGACGAAGAGCGTCGGAACAGAGAAGAGGATGCCCGTATCGGGATGGTTGAGGCCACCCGTCACGCGGTCGACCAGCTTGCGGACGGTTTCGACTTGCTCGTCTCGCAGCACCATGAAGACCGTCTTGCTGCTCTTGCGCTCCGGATCAAACAGCGCGCGCATCATGCCGAACATGGGCATGTCGTCCGCATGGGCGTCCAGCATGCGCATCATGCCTGTACTTTCCAAAATGGTTGCGCCGCTGATATGGTTTTCCAAAAGGGCTTCGAGAAGCGCTTCGAGGCATTCGGTCCGGTTGAGGATGAGCGTGACCACCTGCATGAAAGTTCACCTTCCATTCGTTCATTTCAAGGGACATTGTACGCTTGACGGGAATCGATTTCAAGTGCGGCGCCAATTTTCTCTCAAAAATATGTCGCAGTAGATTCGAATTTTGTGCGCATTGATGCGAACATGGTGAAACACCTCTGTGAACCGTGACGTCATTTTGATTTTTTGATGCAAAAAGGCAAAGGCTGTGATATAATAACTTGGATGCAGCCAAAATGACCTGGAGGGATCGCCTTGACCGATCATACGCGGATCATCCTCGCTTCGAATTCGCCCCGGAGGCGCGAGCTGCTCGCGCAGATGGGCGTCGACTTTTCAATAGATGTACCGGACATTGACGAGCATGACGCCGCCACACCGCAAGACACCGTGCGCGGGCTGGCGCTACAGAAGGCCCGCGCCGTGGCGGCGCGACACGCGGGTGAGCAGGCAGTCATTCTCTCGGCAGATACGGTGGTCTTTGCGGGAGAAATTCTGGGCAAGCCGCGGGATCGCGAGGACGCACGGCGCATGCTGAACCTGCTTCAAGGGCGCTGGCACGAGGTCTACACGGGCGTTTGCGCGATGTGCGCGCTGGATGGACGCCATGAAGTGCGCGTCGAGCGCACGCGCGTGCTGTTCGTGCCCATGACGGGCGAGCAGATTGACCGTTACATCGATACCGGCGAACCGATGGATAAGGCAGGAGCTTACGCGATTCAGGGCCGGGCAGGCATGTTCGTCGAACGCATCGAGGGATCTTCCTCCAACGTCGTCGGGCTGCCGATGGCGACGGTACGTGGGCTGTTGATGGCGTTTGGCGTTTCGCTTTGACATAGACGGAGGATGCATATGCGTTTTTTTGGCATTCATGCGCCGGATATCGGCATCGACCTGGGCACGTCCAACGTGCGCGTCTACGTCAAGGGCAAGGGCATCGTGATCGACGAGCCCTCGCTGCTCGTCGTGCGTGGCGACGCTTCACGTGAGGTACTGGCCGTTGGCGAGGATGCGCGCCTGCTACTGGGACGCACGCCGGGCGATATTCGGACCGTCCGCCCCGTTCGCGACGGCGTTATTGTTGACTTTGAGATGTCCGAGATCATGCTGCACTATTTCATCCGAAAGGCAGTCGGTTCTCACTATATCCTGCGGCCGCGTGTGGTGATCAGCGTGCCTTGCGCGATCAGCACGGTTGAGCGTCGGGCGGTAGACGAGGCGGTGCGCATGGCAGGGGCTCGCGCCATTCAGGTGGTGGAGCATCCACTGGCTGCGGCGCTGGGCACAGGCCTGCCCGTCTATGAACCGGAGGGCAGCTTGGTCGTGGACATCGGCGGCGGCACCAGTGAGATTGCCGTGATTTCGCTGGGCGGTCTGGTCGTCTCCCGCTCTCTGCGCGTGGGTGGAGATAAGATGGATGAGGCGATTTCCGCAATGTTTAAGAAGGACCATAACATGCTCATCGGCGAGCGCGCGGCGGAAGACCTCAAGCTTGACTTGGGCGGGGCAGTCGTCCATGCAGACGACGCCCGCCGCGCCATGGTACGCGGCCGGGACATGGTGACCAGCCTTCCCATGACGGTTGAAATCACGGCACAAAAGATCAGTGAGGCGCTGCAAGCACCTATTGGGGAAATCATCGGCGCGATCAAGTGGGTCCTGGAGCGCACGCCGCCTGAGTTGGCGGGCGATATCATGCGCAGCGGCATCTATCTGATGGGCGGTTTGGCTCAGCTGCCGGACTTGGATCACCTGATCGCATCGGAAATCGGCATTTCCGTATCCGTTGCCCGAAACCCCGCCCAAAGTGTGATCTTGGGCGCCGGGCATTTGGCCGATAACATCGAACTGTTGGATAGCATCGGCAAGGGCGACGCTATGCGCGACTGATGAAGGAGTTGGATATGGCAAAGTCGAAGAAAGAGCGCTCAGGCCTTGTGAAGTTTTTGCGCGTCTTGCTCGTGCTCGTGCTGGTGGCCGTGATGGTGCTGGGCGCCTATACGCAGTATGTGGGCGTCGATAATCCCGCGGAAGGGGTTATTTCGGCGGTGATTACGCCGATCCAGGGGCTTGCGTCGCGCGCGCTTGCAGCGGTAAGCGACTACATGGCCCGGCTCAAGCTGCGCAGCAACATCGAATATGAGTACAACCAGCTCAAGGCACAGAACGACGAGTTGATTCTCAAAGCCCTGCTATACGACGAAGAGGTCAATAAAAACCAGCGCCTGACCAGCATGATGGGCGCTTACAATACTTATGCCGACATGAATCCCATCCTGGCGCGCGTGGTCGCCAGCGAGACGGGCAACTGGTTTTCGACGTTTACCATCGACGTGGGGACGAACGATGGCGTCGATACGGAGATGGCGGTCATCACCTCGGATGGACTCATCGGCCACGTGTATGAGGTCTTTGCCACGACGTCGAAGGTCATCACGATCATCGACACCAATTCCTCCATTGCGGCGCTGATCGAGTCCAGCCGCGACCAGGGCATCGTCAAGGGAACGCTGGGCGTGGACGGCCAGCCAATGTGCCGCATGTATTACCTGCCGCTTGATAACGTGCCGCGCCCGGGCGATTCCGTCATCACCTCGGGCGTCGGCCTGCCGTTTCCCAAGGGCTTGCTCATTGGATATGTGCGCGAAAGCACGCGCTCTTTGGAAGAAAACAAACACTACATCGTTGTCGAGCCTGCGGCGGACTTTCAGCACATCGAAGAGGTGCTGGTGCTGCGCTATGAGCCGGATGTCGAGGCGATGCCGGAGGGCTACAATGATGACGAGATGATCATCGTCTCGCCGCCGACTGCGCGCCCGCAGGTGACGATCGACTCGTCGAACATCGCGGCCACGCCTGTCCCGCTGCCCGAGGCGCCCGGCAGGGCGACGGCGACGCCACCGCCGAGCGCGCAGCCAACGCCTTCGCCCGACGGTACGGACGATGCGGATGTCGCCTTTGTAACGGAGACGGAGCCTGCCGCCATGCCTGAGGAGACGGCATCCCCCGAGGAGACCTACTTCGACGAGGCGGACGAGCCCTTCCCCGATTTCTGACGCGCGAGGGAGGAAGCGCATGGCTAAGTTCTTTCGGATGGCGGCAGTCGCCTATCTCGCCTATGTCCTGCAGACGACCGCGTTTCGTTATATTCCGATTGCCGGCATTGAACCGGACGTCCTCGCCGCAACGCTGGCCGCATTGGTCTACTACGGCGGCACATACGAGGGATTCTGTGTCGGCGCCGTGTTCGGACTGCTGATGGATACAGCCGTAGGGCAGGTGGCCGGGCTGTACCTGGTGCTCTACCCGCTGATGGGCTATGTCGCCGCCCGGATGCACAAGGGCATCTCGCCTCATTTCATCGAGAAGGCGTCCAAAAAGCACCGAACGGGAAGAAAACTGCTGCTTTCCATCGTTATTTGTATAACCATTACGGCGATTCGTGAGGTCGTCTTTCTGGTGTATACCTATCTGAACGGCGTGGACCTGACGATGCGCCACGTTGGGCGCGTGTTGCTGTGCTTGGCCTATTCCGGCGTGATCGTCATTCCGATTTGCAAGATAACCGACAGCATCATGCGCATGCGCTGGCCGCGATTTCGGCGCAGGCGCAAGGCGGAACCGGACGCATGACCGACGAGGGGGCATGATATGAACAGATATAGAGGTCGGTATATTTTCCTGGGCGTGTTCACCATGCTGTTGTTCGCCATCCTCATCGTGCAGTTGGCCAACCTGCAAATTCGAAACGGCGACATCTACGCCGAGGAGGCCAGCGGCAAGAAGACCAAGACGCTCTCCAGCCGCGGTGACCGCGGCACGATCACGGACGTCAATTCCATGACGCTTGCCTATGACGAGAAGATCTACAACGTCCAGTTCTATCGCGATACCAGCTGGGATCCGGGCGTGGATGCGGATGGCAATCAGATCAGCGCGAACCAGCGCTATACGGAGTCGCTGCTGGAGACCATTGAGATCGTCGAGCGCTATGGCGGCACGATCAACTCCAGTTTCTCGCTCGTCTACAACGAATCGACCGGCCTTTGGGAGTTCAACTGGGGCAATGTGTCCGATTCGGTCAAAGAGGCGCGCGAGGCAATGTGGCGCAGCAATTTCTATGTCTCCAGCTATGACCAGCAGGAACTGTTCTCCCGGCTGTGCAGTACCTACAGAATTCCGGATACGCTGACGCTCCAGGAGAAGATCCAGGTGCTGGGCATCTGGGAGACCATGCAGATGAATGCGTTTCTCGGCGAGCCGATCGTCATCGCCGCGGACGTCAGCTGGGAGACCGTCATCGAGATCGAAACGCGCGCGCTCACGCTCGACGGCATCTCCATTGGCGTGAGCACCAAGCGCGTCTACCCCAACAACACGCTTGCCAGCCACGTGCTGGGCTATGTCGGCAAGATCCAAAGTAACGAGCAATATACCAGCACGCTGCGCGATAAGGGCTACAGCCTCAACGATCTGATCGGCCTGGACGGTGTGGAGAAGACGATGGAGGATTGGCTGACGCCCAATCTGACCGAGCGCCAGGGCAAGCGCATCGTCGAGGTCGACCGCTATGGCACGATCAGCCGCGAGCTGTCCTCCACAGAGCCACGCAACGGCAACAATGTCAAGCTGACAATCGACTCCGGCCTGCAGCGCGTCGCCGAAAACGCGCTGGAAGAGACGATCGAGCAGATCCGCGAGGCGCAGGAGAAGGCCATGCGCGACCCCGGCTGGCTGGACAACAACAAGGAGGAGCTGCAGGGCACGGATCGCGACTTCGACACCGATCCGATCGACCTGGCGGAAAAGGGCGCCATCGTCGTCATCGACATGGAGGGCCGCGTGCTTGCGCTGGCCAGCTATCCGCCCTACGACCCCAACGCGTTCATCGCCGGCGGCGATGCGGCGGTGGACATCCTGCTTGACCCGCGCAATCCGCTGCTCAACTACGCCATCGGTTCGCGCGACACGCCGGGCTCTATTTTCAAGATGGTCACCGGCACTGCGGCGTTGGCCACAGGGCTGCTGGAGCCCTATGAGCAGATCAGCGACATGGGCTACTTCACCAAGTATGACGACACCAACCCCCCAAAGTGCTGGGTCAATATCAACGCGATCAGTAGGCACGCCAATCAGACGATCGTCGAGGGCCTGAACCACTCGTGCAACTACTTCTTTTACGAGTTGTCCTCTCGTCTGTACGAGGCCGGGAACGACGACCTGTACCGCTACGCCGCGCTGTATGGCCTGACGTCGCTCACCGGCATTGAGCTGCCGGGCGAGCTGAGAAGCTATGTCGGCAGCCAGACGACGCTGTACGACCCGCAGAAGGCCATTGGCGCCTCCGAACAGGCGACGTGGAGGCCGTACCTGGTTGCCAACCAGATCAAGAACCACCTGAACAACATCGCAGAGGAGCGCGGCATGTCCTTTGATCAGGCCAAGCTCGAGACGGCGGTCAAGAGCTTGATGGACATGGCCATCGCGCAGCCGCAGGGCACATGGGTGCGCAACATCCGCACCATCCTGATGGAAGAGCTGGATATGTCCCGTGAGCTGGTCTACCTGCAGGCGGTCGTCGGCGACATTTACCTGGCGCTGAACGAGATCAAATGGGGCGGCAGCGAGGCGATCATGTGCGGCGTCGGCCAGTCGATCACCTCCGTCACGCCGGTCGCGGTCGCGCGCTACGTAGCGGCGATCGCCAACAACGGAACCGTCTACGACCTCACGCTGATCGACTCGATCACCTCGCCCGAGGGCGAAGTGCTCAGCGAGAGCCAGCCCGTCGTCGCGGCGGAGCTGACCGAGGCCAAGCCCTATCTGACGCTGCTGCGCCAGGGCATGAAGGGCGTGGTGGACGACGGCGGTACGGCATCGTCCTACTTCTCTAAATTCGAGTACCTCGACGAGATCGCCGTCAAGACCGGTACGGCCGAGAAGACGAAAATCGACTTGGAGAACAACGGCTGGATGGTCGGCTTCGCGCCCTACGAAAACCCGGAAATCGCGGTGGTCATCTACATCCCGAACGGTTACGGCGGAGCGCGCGTGTCTCCGGCGATGATCGATATCATGCAATACTATCTCGATCAGCGGGACATCACCGTGAATGAGACGTTGCCCGCCTCCAACTGGCTGGCCTATTGAGCGAATGCGAAGGAAGGTGTCGCCATGGCGTGCGCGTGGGCATTCCTGTCCGGAAAAGGCGGAACGGGCAAGTCCACCGTCGCGCTGTGCGCGGCCGTGGGCTTGGCCCGAGCGGGCCAGAAGGTCGCGCTGGTAGATGCGGATGCGGGTGTGCGCAATTTGGACATGATGCTCGGCATGGAAAACAAGATCGTCTTTGACCTGCTGGACGTCATTGAGGGCGAAGCGACGCTCGAACAGGCGCTGGGTCCGGTTAAGGGGACGCCCGGGCTGTCGCTGCTGTGCGCCTCTCAGGTGCGCGACCCGTCGGAAATGACGGGCGACGCGCTGTGCGCGCTGCTGGGATCGCTTCGCGAGCGCTTTGATCAAGTCGTCGTCGATTGCCCGACCGGGATCGGCGCCATCGTCCAGGCAATCATGAGTTGTGTGGATGAGGCCGTCATCGTCACCACGCCGGATGATATCGCGCTGCGCGATGCAGATCGGGCGGCGGGTCTGGTGTCGCAGCGGGGCGGCGCGCGCGCGCGCGTCGTCGTCAATCGTGTGCGCCCGGAATACGTCAAGCGTGGCCTTCAGTACGCGCCGGAGGCCGTCGCAGCTACGCTGGATGCGAAGCTTTTGGGCGCTGTGCCGGAAGACGAGGAGATTCGACGTGCGGCGCTCGAGCGGCGAATGCCCGGCGAAGGGGAGGGAGGACGCGCGCTTGCGTCGCTCGCGCTGGCAATGTTGGGCAGGCCCGCGCAAGAGACGCAGCGTCGCCGTCTGTTTCCCCGTCTTTCCCCGTCTTAAAGGAGGGATTCCATGCACTTTTCAAACGACCGGCTCTCCAAACCCCACTTTGACTGGCAGCTCTTTCTGGGGGCGTACGCATTGGCGATCTTTGGCGTGCTTGCCGTCACGATCACCAATTACGACCCTTCGCTGGGCGCCGACCGCTCGCTCATCGAGCTGGTCATGGATTCCTATAACGGCCGTTGGCAGGCGGCGTTCGTACTCGTCAGCTTCATCGCCGTGGGCGGCATGATGTCCATCAACTATCAGTTCCTGGGGCGGGTTTGGCCGTTTCTGTACATCGCCAACGTCGCGTTGCTGACGCTGGTGCTCGCATCGGAGGCCATCTCCGGCATGAGCGGATGGTTTACGATCATCTGGGACCGCACCATCCAACCTTCCGAGTTGGCGAAAGTGGCCGTCATCCTGTCGCTTTCCAAGGAATTGTCGCGGCATGAAAAGCCGGTTCCGACGTTTCGCTACTTCGTGCGCCTGTGCATTCACATCGGCATCCCGCTGATTCTGATCATTGCGCAGCCGGACATCGGCACGATGCTGGTGTTCATCGTCATCTTCTTTTGTCTATTGCTGATGTCCGGTTTCCCGATCAAATACTGGCTGGCGCTGGTCGGCGTCGGTCTGGTCGTGTGCGTGATCGCGGGCTTTTACCTGCAATCGACGAATAACTGGCGCTGGCTGCGTCTGACGGCCTTCATCAATCCCGAAGGCGATCCCAACGGATCCGGATTTCAGACGCTGCAGGCGATGTCTGCGGTGGGCGCTGGCGGCCTGACGGGCGTGGGCATGTTCCAGGAGGGCACGCTGACGCAGCTGAACTACGTGCCTGAAAACCACACGGACTTTATCTTCTCCTCCATCGCCGAGACGATGGGCTTTGTCGGCTGCATGCTGCTGCTTGCGCTCTATGCGTACGTCATCTTCCGCATGCTGCGCCTGTCCTATCACACCTCGGAGCGCTTTGGACGGCTGATCATCGTGGGCGTGGCGAGCATGCTGATCTTCCACATGTTTGAAAATGTGGGCATGAACATTGGTGTGATGCCCATCACGGGCATCCCGTTGCCATTTATCAGCTACGGCGGTTCCAACCTGATTGCGAACATGGCGGGCATCGGCTTGGTGCTCAACGTGACCAGCCGCAAACCGGTCACGCGCACGGCAGATGCGATTTGACCGAGCGGGGGAGGCTGGCCAAATGAATGCCATCAACTATCAGCGCAAGCTTGAGGAGACGCTTCGCACGCTTCAGGGCCGTCCGACGCTGCTGCTGCACGCATGCTGTGCACCATGCAGCAGTTATGTGCTGGAATATCTCTGTGCGTATTTCGATATCCTGCTCTACTACTATAATCCCAATATCGCGCCGGCTCAGGAGTACGACCGGCGTCTGAACGAGGCGCGCCGCCTCGTTCGGGAGATGGGCTTGGAAGACCGGGTGCGCGTCGTCGAAGGCGCATACGAGCCGCAACGGTTTGAAGCCATTGCAGCTGGCCTGGAGGAGGCCCCGGAAGGCGGCGCACGTTGTGAGCGCTGTTTTCGCCTGCGGCTGGGCGAAGCGGCGCGCGCTGCTCAGGAATGGCATGCAGATTACTTCACAACGACGTTGACCGTCGGACGGCAGAAAAACGCCGCGATGCTCAACGCGATCGGACAGGAGCTGGAGCGCGCATGCGGCGTGCGCTACTTGTACTCGGATTTCAAAAAGCGCGGTGGCTTTGACCGATCCGTCAAGTTGAGCGAGCAATATGGCCTGTACCGCCAGGACTACTGCGGGTGTGTGTATTCCCGGCGTGCGGCCCAACGGCGGCACATGCAGGCGAAGGAGGAGAGCAAATGAGGGAAATCGATGCGTTTTCGTATGGATGCGGCGTCATCGACTGCTTTAATGAGATGGTGCGCTCCGGCCTGAAGCGACTGGCGTTGGCGCATCCCTGCGATACGGCCGAGCAACGCGATGCCTATGTGCCCTTCTGTCGGCAGATCTGTGCGCGCTACGGCACAAAATATTTTCTCGAAGACGACCCGCTGCTGACGGATCTGTTTCCGGTGTCAATGAATCGGAATAAGTACAACATTCTCTTCTACCGCGAAGATGCTGTGCTCGATGCCTACAGACGGATCAAAGCAGATAAGCGGGCGCTCGTTGCGTCCAACGCCTATGCGGGCGAGGCCAGGCGGCAGATTGCGCTGCGGTTCGGCGCGCTGCTGTCCTATCCGGCGGAGGGATGCGATCGCCTGATCGCCGGGAATCATGAGAAAGAATAAGCGCGGGTTGCGACGCAACCCGCGCTTTCTTTTGCCCTTCCAAACGGGATAATTGCCGCTTGTGGCGACAGACTATGCCTGCAGGAGGGTGATGAGATGCGCAGAAGTTGGATGACGCGCGGCGTATTGGCAGTCATTGCGTGCGCCGTGCTGGCAATGCTGTTCTGGCCGCGCGAGCAGGCGGTTCAGGTCAGAACGGCACGGTTGGAGCGACGGACGATCGAGGATTGCGTGATGGGTGCAGGAATGGTCGGAAGGCAGGAGACGCGGCAAATCTCCAGCCAGACGGGCGGGCGTGTGGCCGCGATGTACGTACGGCCAGGGGATTGGGTACAGGCCGGTCAGGCGCTCTTGCGGTTGGATGCAGGAATCCTCGAGGAGGCGTTGGCGCGGGCCGTGCGGAGCGAGCCCGCCATTGAGGCGTTTGGTACGAACCTCGAAGCGATACGTCAGGACGCACAGAAGGCGGATATTGAGGCGCTTGCAGCGCAGGTTGCCGCCCAAACGATTCGCGCGCAGCAAGATGGACAAGTGCTCTATACGTTTGTCAAGGACGAAGAGATATTATTGGCCGGTAGCCCCGCGCTTACGTTGGCAGGGGCGGAAGCGTGCATCACCATGCAAGTGGGAGAACGGGATGCGGCACGACTGCAGGAAGGAATGCCCGCACGATTTGTGCGCGATGGAGAAGTCGTCGGCATGGGAACTGTCGCGGCCGTAGGCCTGCCCATGGCGCGTGCGGATGGCGTGAGTCTGGCGGAGGTCGAACTCGCCGTGCAGGGAGAGCTCGAGCTGCCGGTCGGTTCACGCGTCGATGTCGAGATCATCTGTGCATCTCGAGAATCGGCATATGTGCTTCCAATAGAAGCATTTACACAGGATGAGGGCTATGTATGGCAGGTCTATCGTGATCGCGTATGGCCCCTCGCCCTGGAAACCGGATTGCAGGACGACTTTGGCGTCGAAATTTTGGGCGCGCCAATGACACTCTGCGTGGCAATACAAGACGCTCAGGAACTCGCGCCAGGCATGCTTGTAAAGGCGGTGATGTAATGCGCGCATGGGATGTGATGGGCCTTGCGCTACGCAGCGTCTTTCAGACGCCCGTACGCTCCACGCTGACGGTGTTGGGCCTGTCCATTGGAATTGGGGCGATTGTTGCGATTGTCGCCATTGGAGATGCCGGTCAACGCGAAGTGGAGTCTGAACTGGGACGTATCGGCGTCGGGCGGGCTTGGGTACATGCAGATGTGCAGATGGGAGCAGCGCTGAGGCGGCAGGATGCCGCGCTGATCGAGCGTGGACTGAGCGATGTGCTCGTCAGCGCATGCGCGCGCGGAACGGCCTATGCCACCCGCTCGGGGGAAGATGCGATTGTACAGCTGACGGGCTGCGACGCTGTAATGGGCGAAATTGAGAAGGTGCAGATGCAGGATGGGCGCTTTTTGCTTGCGCGTGATGTGGAGGGCACGCGGCCTGTCGCAGTGTTGGACGCTGCAGCGTGCATCGCGCTCTTTGGGCGGGATGAGGCCGTGGGGGAGACCATTGCGCTCGCTGGAAGGCCGTTTGTCGTCGTAGGCGTCATCGCGCCTGCCACCTCGGAACGCGTCGTTCCCAGCGGAAGCGGGAGCGTTTATATTCCCATCACGGTCTATGAGACGCTCTATGGGGGCGGGGTGGATGAGCTGCTGCTGAGCGTCGAGGCCTCGAGAGATGTCGCAGCGGTCGCTGCACGCGCGGAGCAGATCCTGTCTCGCCGCTACGGGGAAGGCTTTGAGGCGGTGACACTTGAAGCTGAAATGGCTGCAGCGCGCAGAATACTGCAAATCTTTTTGCTGGTGATGACATGTGTGGCCGTAATCTGCATGCTCGTGGGCGGCATCGGCGTGATGAATATCATGCTCGTATGCGTACGTGAGCGCAAGCGCGAGATCGGACTGATGAAGGCGTTGGGGGCGACAGGGCGGACAATCCTGTTGCAATTTCTCCTGGAAGCCGTGGCGTATGCGACGCTTGGCGGCGTACTTGGCATGGCGGCAGGCAGCCTGTTGATCGCAGGCGCTTCACGGCTGATCGGCATTCTCATCGGCGCTTCGCTGCGAACGCTGGGTGCGGCGGTCGTGTTCTCCGGCGCGATCGGGCTCTTTTTTGGGGTGTATCCGGCCTTGAGAGCGGCGCATTTGATGCCGGTGGACGCGCTACGCAGCGATGGAAGGTAGAAATCACAAAGATGAAGGATGCTTCTTCCACACATCATGGATGAGCGGAGCGGTAACGTTTACGCATCTGACAATTTGAACTAAAAATGAATTTACACAATTTAATGATTCAAAAATCAAAAAAACAAAGGGAAAGTGAAATAAAAACAAAAGAAATAGCAAGAAAACAAAAGAAACAAAGAGTATAACATGGATATTTTGAAATATTGGCCTGAAATAGAAAAAAATCGAACGTGAAGGTAAAAAATTGTGGCGAAATTGTGATGGAGACTACACAAATGCTTCGGTCGAAGTTTGTGTGTTTAAGCAATTTACATTCGCAACATAAATCGTTACAATATGAACAAGTGAGGTTGACAGCGAAGATCAACCCAGTTTGCCCGTAGGCCAAAATTCAATATCTTATGTTTAAGGGGGATCTCTGATGGCAAGCGTATCTTTGAAGCACATCTACAAGGTCTATTCCGGAAATGTGACTGCGGTGAGCGACTTTTGCCTCGACATCGAAGACAAGGAGTTTATCGTCCTGGTCGGCCCCTCGGGCTGCGGTAAGTCTACCACCCTGCGCATGGTCGCGGGCCTGGAAGAAATCTCCGACGGTGAGCTGTACATCGGCGAAAAGCTTGTGAATGACGTTGCGCCCAAGGATCGCGACATCGCGATGGTGTTCCAGAACTACGCGCTGTACCCGCACATGACGGTGTACGACAACATGGCGTTTGGTCTGAAGCTGCGCAAGAAGCCCAAGGCGGAGATCGACAAGCTTGTGCATGAGGCTGCCAAGATCCTCGACATTGAGCACCTGCTCAACCGTAAGCCGAAGGCTCTGTCCGGCGGTCAGCGTCAGCGCGTCGCCCTGGGCCGTGCCATCGTTCGTGACCCGAAGGTCTTCCTGTTTGACGAGCCGCTGTCCAACCTGGACGCCAAGCTGCGCGTTGCGATGCGCACCGAGATCACCAAGCTGCATCAGCGCTTGCAGACGACGTTCATCTACGTTACGCATGACCAGACCGAGGCCATGACCATGGCTTCCCGTATCGTCGTCATGAAGGACGGCTTCATCCAGCAGGTTGACACCCCGCAGAACCTCTATGATTACCCCTGCAACCTGTTCGTCGCCTCCTTTATCGGCAGCCCGCAGATGAACTTCTTCACCGTCAAGCTCGTCAAGGAAGCGGACGGCGTGTGGGCCAAGTTCGGAGACAATAAGGTCAAGGTGCCGGTCAGCAAGCTGTCCAAGTTTGTCGACGAGAGCTACATCGGCAAGGAAGTCTACATGGGCATTCGTCCGGAGAACATCCATGATGAGGAAGTCTTCCTGGCCAACTCTGAGACCAGCACGATCAGCGCGAAGGTCGAGGTCGTTGAGCTGATGGGCTCTGAGACCTACCTGTACCTGAAGACCTCCGGCAAGGATGAGAACATCATCGCCCGCGTCGATCCGCGCTCGACGGCCCGCAATGGCGACACCATCAAGATCGCCTTTGACGCGAACCGTCTGCACTTCTTCGACAAGGACACCGAGGCGACGATCGTCTCTCGCTAATGCATCTGATAAGAGGACCGCGGGCATGGCTCGCGGTCCTTTTCCTGTGTAGTGCGCAGACCTAAAGCGCGAAGGAGAAGAGGACATGTACTGTATCTTGGTTACGGGCATCCCTGCCGCAGGGAAGAGCACGCTGGCATGCCGCCTGGCCGACGCGCTAAGGCTCCCGCTCCTTCAGAAGGATGCGATCAAGGAGATTCTGTTTGACGATCTTGGCTTTCGCTCCAGAGCGGAAAAGGTGAAACTGGGCATTGCAAGCATGCACATCATGTATCACATGGCCGAACGCCTGATGGCGCTTCGACAGCCGTTCATCCTGGAGAACAACTTCGAGGACGTCTCACGGCCGGACTTGTTGGCACTGCTGGAACGGTACGGTTACACGGCTTTGACGGTATCGTTGACGGGCGACTATCGGCAGATTTACGAGCGCTTTTTGCAGCGAAATGCGGACCCCTCTCGCCACAGGGGCCATGTCGTCAACGGATGCTATCCGGATGGCGGGACGCCGCAGCGGGAAACCGCACCGTCTTATGAACAGTTTGTGGAGGGCATCACCAAGCGCGGTATGGACCGCTTTACGGCGAATGGTCCGCGGATTGTCATGGATACGACGTCCTTTGCCGGTTTTGACTTTGACGTGCTGACTGATGCGATTCGCGCCTGTCTGGCGCGGCTTTGATGGGGCATGGGACAGAGCGGTGAATGTGGAATATTCTACTAACACCCTGTGAGAAGAGCAAAATGGAAATCAAGACGTTTAAAAAATCCTATCTGCAAGGGACGAAATCGGCTTTAAAAAGCGCGTTTTTTCGTGAGAACAGCCATGCGAGCTTCAATGAATGGGAGTTTGCCGAAGCCGTACTGAAATCAGACGGATATGTGCCGGAGCTGTGCGTGATCGCATTGGATGGAGAAGCTGTGATTGGCTATTGCGCGCTGACCAAAGCGACAATCGGCAATCAGCCCGGCTTGGCATTGGGGCCCTTGGGCGTTTGCAAGGAATATCAGAATAGAGGAGCGGGGACTGCGCTTGTGCAGGCCTGTATCAGCAGAGCGCGGGCGTCAGGATCTGCGTGGATTGCGCTGCTGGGCGGCGAATACTATGCCCGGTTCGGATTCGAGCCCGGAAGGCCGTATGGAATAATGGTATCGGATCGCGCATTTGACAATGAACATTTACAGATTTTGTTTTTGGATCCATCGATCAAAAGCCGGGTTTTTGGAAAATTGATTTACTGCGATGCGTTTTACGATGAGAATGGGCATTTGTTATAGCAGCGTCGTGCGCATTGCGTGCTCCATGTGGCACAGACGATGCTCCGTTCATGCCGGATGTGTGGGAGGGCAAAGCACATCTTGGCGAGCATATGATCGGCGGAGTTTGGGTGAGTGGACGTTCAAATGGCGAATGCCGATGCAATGAAAGCCCCAAAATGCGCACGAAAGGCAGCTATAGACCGAGGATCGTTCGACAGGAATGCCGAATCGACATTTTTTGACCATTTTCCACAAAAACCATAAATCATAACAGCATTGGTGCGCCAAAAAGAGTGAAATTGACGATAGATACTAGCATATTTCTTTTGAATCGCTTATAATAAGATATGTATGATATTCAGCACATTTTCACCGGCACAATGAATGCCGGATAGTCAGATGTGGAAAGGAGCAGCAAAATGATCCCTGAAAAGCGTTTTTTAAATCAGGTGCAGCAGGTCCTGGCCAGGCTGATGCAGCCGATTTGGCTTTTGGATGTCGAAGGTAATGTGCTTTTGCCGGAGGAACAGCAGACGCACGTCAATCTTCCGGAATTTATGGAGCCTGGACTCCCCGTGGCCTATGAGGGGAAGACCTTCCTGACGATCGGCATCACACCCGAGCTTGTGCTTTGCGCAGATTCGCAGGGAGCTGCCGTACACGACTGCATTCTGCTTGCCGGAGCGATGATCCAGTCCATGGGGCGCGGGGAAGCGCCGATTGCCAGCCGCTACGATGTCTATCGCCGCGTGCTGCGCGAAGAGCTCACCGGTTCTGAGCTCGAGGCGCTGGCGCATGAGCACCAGATCGAAATGGAAAAGGATCGGTGCGTCATGGTATTCCAGCTGCTGCAGACGGAGAGCGATACGGCCTTCGCGCAGCTGGAAGAGCTGGTGCCGCGCGCAAACGGCGATCTGCTCATCGAGATGGATCGCCATACCGTCGTGTTGCTCAAGAGCATGGAACAGGTGGAGTCCTTCGAGGAACTTTTTCAGCTCGCTGAGGCCATCGACCAGATGCTCATGGACGAGCTGGGCCACAGCAGCATCGTCGGTATCGGCGAACCCAAGCATCTGCTCTCTGAATTGGGCGAATCCTATCGCGAGTCTCGCCGCGCCATTGAGGTGGGGCGCACGTTCTGCACGGATAAGCACATCTTCATCTACCGTGGCCTCGTGCTCGAGCGCTTCCTGATGGACATCCCGCGAGAGCTGGGACAGCGCTATCACAGCATCCTCTTTAACCGTCGCACGGCGCGTCTATTCAATGAAGAGATGCTCCACACCATTGAAATGTTCTTTGCCAAGGACCTGAATCTCTCGGACACGGCGCGTCAACTCTATATTCACCGCAATACGCTGGTGTACCGCTTGGACAAGGTTCAGCGCCAGACCGGACTGGATCTGCGCAAATTTGACGACGCGGTGACGTTTAAGATGATGCTGTTGCTGGGTAAAAGTGGAAAGGACAAGCCGCGTCCTGTGTACTGATCGCGGAACCAGGGATTCCGGCATCCGGCCGGGATCCCTTTTGTCACCAATTCGCGCAGAAAGCGGGAACATAGAAAGGAAATGTCATGCGAATCGAAAGAGGGAAGCGAGCTGTCCTCGTCTTGCTGTCCGTGTTGCTTGTGGCGGGCGCGCTATCGGCTGCGGCCACAGAGTTCTTCTTTGGCGCGAAGGAGTCGACTGTCACCATCAGCCAAGAGGAATACGATCGACTCAAGCGATTTGAACGCCTGGATACGATGCTCATGATGGTTGAGACGATGTATTATGAAGAGCCGGATATCGATGCGATGCTCGAATACGCAGCAATCGGTCTGATGGTCGGCTTGGGCGACCCCTACTCGTATTATTACACGCCGGAAGACTATGCCGATATGGAAGAAAGCGTGCAGGGCACATACGCGGGCATCGGCACGCAGCTGATCGTCGACCCGGACGACTATCTGATGACCGTGACGCGCGTATTCAAGGGGAGCCCTGCAGAAGACGCGGGCGTGCTGGCAGGCGACAAGATCATCGGCGTCGATGGCGTGGGATATACTGGCTATGAGCAGAATCAGGCTGTGGCCGCCATGCGAGGCGAACCCGGCACAGAGGTGACGATCACGGTCGCGCGGGGCGAAGAGACGATGGACATCGTGGTTCAGCGCGCACAGATCGAGATGAACTATGCCGAGTATGAGATGATGGGCGACATCGGTTACGTCATCGTCTATGACTTCATGGGCGATGCGGTCGAAGGCTTTAAGGAAGCAATCGCGTATTTCCGCCAGCAGGAAGCAAAGGGCATCGTCCTGGACCTGCGCAGCAATGGCGGCGGCCTGGTGACCGATGCGGTCCAGATCGCGGACGTGCTCTTGCCGGAGGGCGTCATCGTCTCTACCGAGGATCGCTACGGCAACCGCACGGAGGAGCGCTCGGATGCGGATATGCTCGGCCTGCCGCTGGCCGTACTCGTCAACGGCTACAGCGCCAGCGCTTCGGAAATCGTCGCGGGCGCGATCAAGGATACGGGCGTGGGCACGCTCGTTGGCGAGAAGACATTTGGCAAGGGCATTGTTCAGGCCGTCTATCCCTTTACGTCAGACGGCGCGGGCATACAGCTCACCGTTGCGCGTTACTTTACCCCCTCAGGCGTGTGCATCCATGGCGTCGGCATCGAGCCGGACGTCGAGGTCCATCAGCCGGAAGATGTGGAGCTGCGCTATGGCATCAACAATATCCCGCGGGAGAAGGACGTGCAACTGCAAACGGCTATTGAGGTCGTGCAGGGACTGATCGCGCAGGACGAAACGACCTGAACTACATCTGATTCAGAAGGGACGACGCCAGCACGGTGCGTCCCTCTTCCTATGCTGCGGCGAAATATACGGAAATTTTAAGCAACCCCTTGACGAACGGGCAATCCGGCGTATAATATAGTCAAAGTAGGTCAAAAGAGGTGTCAAACGATATGAAGCCGCTCAGCGATACGATAGAAGCGTTCATCAAGGCGTTAATGGAGGAGGAAGACTCACAGGTCGAGCTCAAGCGCAACGAACTGGCAGAACATTTTCAGTGTGCGCCGTCGCAGATCAATTATGTCTTGGCCACGCGCTTTACGCCCGATCATGGCTATGTGATCGAATCGCGGCGCGGCGGCGGCGGATATATCCGTATTGTGCGCATTGCCAGCAGCACGCCGGATGATTTGCTCAAGACCATCTACCAGCGGGTGGGGACATCGATTTCGCATGCAGATGCCCTGCGCATCTTGGCCCGCCTGCAGAGTGAGGGCATTGTAAACGAGCGGGAGGCGCATCTCATGGCGGCAGCGCTTGCGCCGCAGGCTGTTCCGCTTCCATTGAGTCTGAAGGATGCGCTTTGCGCAGGCACGCTGCGCAGCATGATTCTGGAGCTGGCCAAGCGCCGGAAGGAGGCATAATATGCTTTGCGAGGAATGTGGGAAGAACCCCGCAACGATTCATTATACACAGGTACAAAACGGTGTGGCGACGCAGATGCATCTGTGCGCGGCCTGTATGGCCAAGCGCCAGAAGGGATCGGATACGATGTCCAGCTTGATTTCCAGTCTGCTTTCCGGCATCGCAGGGCAACAGGAGGAGCGCGAACAGCAGGATCAGCTGCGCTGCCCTTCCTGCGGCATGGCATACAAGCGTTTTCGCGAGACCGGCCTGCTCGGTTGCGCCGATTGCTATAAGGCCTTTGCGGATCAGCTGGCGCCCATTTTGGGGCGCATTCATGGTCGCAGACAGCATGTCGGCCATGTTCCGCCGGCACTGCGCGCGCGCGTCAGTGCTGAGCAGGAACTGGAGCGCCTGCGCCGCGAGATGGACGAAGCTGTCGCGCGCGAGGAGTTTGAACAGGCAGCGAAGCTGCGCGATCAGATCCGCGCGCTGACCGCCAAGCAGGAGCCCGCGGGCGCCATGGCAAAGGAAGGAGAGACGCAGCATGAGTGAACGCATGGCGGATGATGTCGTGCTCTCCAGCCGCGTGCGGTTGGCACGCAACTATAAGGACATTCCCTTTCCTTCGATGATGAATGACGTATGGGCGTCGGAGACGATACGGCGAACAAGCGATGCGGTGGCCACGCTTCCGGATGCGGCGGGTTACTCGTTTGTGCGGCTGGCAAACCTGTCCAAGATTCAACGCCAGGAGATGGTGGAACGCCATATCATCAGTCGCGATCTGTTGCGCAGCGCTGACGTGGCGGCCGTATTGCTTGGCCGGGAGAATACGGTGAGCATCATGGTCAACGAAGAGGATCATATTCGGCTGCAGGTGCTGCTGCCGGGCGCCGAGGTCGAGCAGGCCGCGCAGATTGCACGAGAGGTCGATGATGCGCTAGAGACGCGGGTAGACTATGCCTTTGACGATCAGCTCGGCTATCTCACTGCGTGCCCCACCAATACGGGGTCAGGCATGCGTGCTTCTCAGATGTTGCATCTGCCCGCCCTGACGATGCAGCACCAAATGGGTGCGGTGGGCCAGGCGGTCGACAAGTTGGGGCTTACCATCCGTGGCCTGTACGGCGAGGGAAGCGAAGCGGGCGGCGATTTGTACCAGATCTCCAACCAGGTGACGCTCGGGCGCACCGAGGCGGAGCTCGCACAGGCCGTTCGAGAGACGGGAAACCAACTCGCAGACATGGAGCGCAGGGCCCGCAAAATGCTGCTCGTGAAGGATCGCGCCGGATTGGAAGATCGTCTCATGCGCTCCGTCGGCGTGATGCTGTATGCGCGCAGGCTGGGCGAAAAGGAATTCATGCAGCGCTGGTCGGATGTGCGCCTTGCAGGCAGCCTAGGTTTGGTCCAGGTGGATGTCCAGGCACTGGATCAGCTCCTGCACAGCGCGCAGAACGGCAGCATTTCCTGCCGCGCCGGACGCGAGATGAACGCTCAGGAGCGCGACGAGGTGCGCGCTCAGTATGTGCGCACGGCCTTGGGCGCACATTAAACCACAATCATCAGGAGGTTTTGCATATATGGCATTATTTGGACGATTTACCGAACGGGCTCAACGCGCGCTCCAGGGGGCGCAGCAGGCGGCCGTGGCGATGAAACATCCCTATGTGGGAACGGAGCACCTGCTCATGGGATTGATGCAAGTGCTGGACGAAAAGGACCGCGAGATGCTGCAGGGCATCACTGCCGAACAGGTACGCGAGGAGATCATGAACGCCGTCGAGCTGGGCGATGAGCCCGTGACCGGTGTGTTGAGCCTGACGCCGCGCAGCAAGAAGGTGATTGACGGAGCGATGGCCGAATCCCGTGCCCTGGGCCAGAACTATATCGGCGCGGAGCACCTTTGGCTGGCGCTCCTGCGCGAGGGCGAAGGCGTCGCGGCGCATGTGCTTACGTCATTGGGGGTGGACTTGGAGGAGGCGCGGGAAACGATTCTGGCCTCGCTTTCGGGCGGCGCAAGCGCCCAGCAGCAGGGCGGCGAATCGCGCGAGGGCGCGTCTGCCACGAAGACGCTCGATCAGTTTGGGCGCGATCTGACACAGGATGCGCGCGATGGAAAACTCGATCCGGTTATCGGGCGCAGTCGCGAGATTGAGCGCGTCATCCAGATCCTGTCCCGCCGGACGAAGAACAACCCCGTGCTCATCGGCGAGCCGGGCGTGGGCAAGTCGGCCATCGCTGAGGGGCTGGCTCAGCGCATCGTGGATGGCAATATTCCGGAACTGCTGCAGGGCAAGCGCGTCTTTTCGTTGGATCTGGCCTCGCTCGTTGCGGGCAGCAAGTATCGCGGCGAGTTCGAGGAGCGGCTCAAAAATGCGCTCAAAGAGCTCAAGGAGGCCGGCAATGTCATCCTCTTCATCGACGAACTGCATACGATCGTTGGCGCGGGCGGCGCAGAAGGCGCCATGGACGCTGCAAACATCCTCAAGCCGCAGCTTGCGAGAGGAGAGCTGCAGTGCATCGGCGCGACGACGCTGGACGAATACCGCAAGCACATCGAAAAGGACGCCGCGCTTGAGCGCCGCTTTCAGCCGGTCACTGTAGGCGAGCCCACGCAGGAGGAGGCTGTCGCCATCCTCATGGGCCTGCGCGATCGGTATGAGGCGCACCACAAGGTCAAAATCACCGATCAGGCGATTCAAGCGGCAGTTTCGCTCTCTTCGCGCTATATTTCCGACCGCTTCCTGCCGGATAAGGCCATCGACCTGGTCGATGAAGCCGCGTCCCGCGTACGCATCCGCTCATTTATGACGCCGCCGGATATGAAGGAGGCGCAGGAGAAGGTCGATGCCATCGCCAAGGAAAAGGAAGAGGCGGTCGCACATCAGGACTTTGAGAAGGCCGCCCAGCTGCGCGACAAAGAGCGCGCGCTCGTAGCCGAGATGGAGGCGCGCCGCAAGGAATGGGAGCGCCAGCGCAACGCGGTGCATGAAGAGGTTGGCGAGGAAGAAATCGCCGAGATTGTCGCGCAGTGGACGGGTATCCCCGTACGCCAGATGACACAGGATGAGTCCGAGCGCCTGCTGCATCTGGAAGAGACGCTCCACAGGCGCGTCGTCGGGCAGGATGAGGCGGTCGGCGCTGTGGCGCGGGCCATCCGTCGTGCGCGCGCGGGTCTGAAGGATCCCAAGCGTCCGATTGGCTCGTTCATCTTCCTGGGGCCGACGGGCGTGGGCAAGACGGAGCTGTGCCGCGCGCTGGGCGAGGCGATGTTCGGAGACGAAGACGCGGTCGTGCGCATCGACATGAGCGAGTATATGGAAAAGCACTCCATCTCCCGCATGATCGGGTCGCCGCCCGGCTACGTGGGTCACGACGAGGGCGGACAGCTGACCGAAAAGGTGCGCCGCAAGCCGTACAGCGTCGTGCTCTTTGACGAGGTGGAAAAGGCGCATCCGGACGTGTTCAACATCCTGCTGCAGATCCTGGAGGACGGACGCCTGACCGACTCGCAGGGACGCACGGTGGACTTCAAGAACACCGTCGTCGTCATGACCTCCAATGCCGGCGCGCACGCGGTGGATGGCCAAAAGCGCCTCGGGTTCGGATCGGACGTGCAGACGGAGATGGAGCGTGCGCGCGGATATGAGCAGATGCGCGAACGGATCATGAAGGAGGTCAAGAACCTCTTCAGGCCGGAGTTTCTCAACCGCGTGGATGAGATCATCGTCTTCCATCCGCTGCAGGAAGAGGAGATCCGCAAGATCGCCGGTCTGATGGTCGAACAGGTGCAGAAGCGCCTGCTTGAGCAGGGCATTGAGCTGGATGTGCCGGACGAGGTCGTGGCCTATCTGGCCAAGGCGGGCTTTGACCCGCAGTACGGCGCACGTCCGCTGCGCCGCGCCATCCAGCGCACGATCGAGGACGCGCTGTCCGAGGAAATTCTGGCGGGCCGTATCCACCTGGGCGATCGCGTCGCTGCATCGCTGGAAGGCGACCGGATTGCCTTCAAGACGGCAGCGCCTGAAAGAGTCTGAGAGACATGGGGCCGTATCATGAAACGATGCGGCCCCGCTTTGGTCTTTTGGTGGACTGGAAAATGAAGCAGAAAAGCGGCGCTCCCTGCCTTTGTGCGGAGCATTCCATCGGGCTTCATCAGCATTTCGCATTGCTCCCGCAAGGGGCGAAGCGGAAATCGAAAGCGAATCCATGGGAAGATCCCTTGAAAAACGCGCGCGATATGGTACAATGATACGGAATAGCGTGCGAAAGGACGATATCGGATGCAGGAGAAAATCGGAAGGGCGGTTCGCCCCGCGACGCTTTATGCGGGTGTGATGCTCACCCTGTTTCCGCTGTATTATCACAACTATTACTATGACATCAACACATGTAAATATGAGCTTTTTCTGTGGTTGACGCTTGCGCTGGCGGTGGCGACGGGCGCAGCGCTCCTGTGGCGTCTGGGGACGCGGCGTGTCGTACGCCCGGCATTTGGCATGCCGGAAGGCTGTATCGTGGCGTTTGTGCTGTGCGCGGCCGTCTCGTGTGCGCTGTGCGTACATCCGATGGATGCCTTTACGGGAGCGCAGGGCCGGCACAGCGGACTACTGTATCTATTGGCTGTCGGAGTGATGACGCTATGCCTGGCGCGTCGTGGCGGTGGCTATCGCGTATGCCTCGGCCTGATGTTGTCTGCGGGGGCGGTGGTCTGCCTGCTGGGCGTACTGCAGTTCTATGGCGTTGACCCGCTGGGCTTTTATGACGGACTGGGCGGTACGCAGCGATTCATCTTCATGTCGACCATTGGCCACATCAACTTTTTTGGCGCGTATGTCGGCATGTTGCTGGCAGTCGCGGCCAGCGGAGCGATCGACGGCCAAGGATTGTGGGTGCGCATTCCATGCCAGGCGCTTGTGCTGTTGTGTTGCGCGACAGCGGCCGTCTCGCGCAGCGACAGCGTATACATTGCCATGGCCGCGGCCGGGGTTGCGCTGTTGCGGCGCGCACTGGCCTCGTGGAAGCATTTGGGCAGAGCTTGTTTCTGTGTGGGGTCTTTCTTTCTGGGCGCATGGCTGATTGACATATTGCCCTTTGAACACATGCAGATGCATGGAATCTGTGCGGAGGTGGCGAGCCTTGGCGTGGGGCTTGCGCTGATGTGGGCGGGCTTTGCAGCGTTTGGCCTGCTCGCGCTGTGGCTTGACGCGCGAAGGGTGGATGCGCAGGCGCTTGTGCACGTGAGACGTGCGCTGTATGCGCTGTGCGCAGTGGGGGTTGCGCTTGTGGCGGCTGCGGTCGTCTGGTTCACGGTGTTTGACACGAGCGCCAAGCTGGGTACGTGGGAGAACTATCTGCGCTTGAATGATAAATGGGGAACGGGTCGCGGCTTCGCCTGGATTCGCGCGGTGCAATCTTTTGCGGCATTCCCGCCCCTGCAAAAGCTCTTCGGATGCGGCCCCGATATGGTACGCGGCGTGTTGGAGCCGCTGATGACCAGAGAGGCGATGGCTCTTTCGGGCGGCGTGTTCGAGAACTGTCATAACGAATACCTGCAGTACCTGTTGACGACGGGCGTGGCGGGATTGGCTGCCTATCTGGCGTTTTTGCTGACGGCATTGCGTCGGTTGGCGGTTGTGGGGAGGCAGGATCCTGCCGTACGCGCAGTGTTCGCGGCAGTTGCCGGGTATGCGGCGCAGGCCTTTGTGAGCGTGAATCAACCCATTACGACGACGATCTTTTTTGTCCTGCTGGCCATGGGCCTGGGATTGACTGCCGACATTGCGCGTAGACAACCGGCGCCCCACGGATTATAATGGAAGGGACGTATGCAGGAAAGGAGGCGTGGGCTTGAACCTGACACAGCTACTGGACAGGCTGCGCCATACGGACTTTATGGACAATGTCACGCATTGGGAGACGATTCCTGCGAAGGCGGCGCAGTATGCGCCTTTCCCGGATGGACTGGACGCGCGCATTCCGCCCGTCCTGCATGCACGTGGCATCGAGCGTCTCTATACCCATCAGGCGCAGGCGCTGGCCGAGGCGGCGGCGGGGCGAAATATCTGCGTCGTCACGCCGACGGCCTCGGGGAAGACGCTCTGTTACAACCTGCCCGTCCTGAACGCCATTTTGCACAATCCGGACGCGCGCGCGCTCTATTTGTTTCCCACCAAGGCGCTCTCCGCCGATCAGGTTGCGGAGCTGTATGAGCTCATCACCGCGCTGGATGTGGACATCAAGACCTATACCTATGACGGCGACACGCCGGCCGCTGCGCGGCGCGCCGTGCGACAGGCTGGGCACGTGGTCGTCACCAACCCGGACATGCTGCACTCGGGCATCTTGCCCCACCATACCAAGTGGGTGAAGCTCTTTGAAAACCTGCGCTATGTAGTGATCGACGAGATCCACGCGTACCGTGGTGTGTTCGGCTCCAACCTGGCCAACGTCATCCGCCGGCTCAAGCGCGTGTGCGCCTTTTACGGCTCGCATCCTCAATTCATCTGCTGCTCGGCGACCATTCAGAACCCGGCAGAGTTGGCACGGCTGCTCACGGGCGAGGCGTTTTCGCTGATTGATCGGTCCGGCGCAGCCAGCGGCGAAAAGCACCTGATCTTCTACAACCCGCCGGTCGTCAACAAACAGCTGGGTATCCGCCGCTCCGTCCTACAGGAGACCCAGCGCATTGCGTCGATGTTGGTGGACAACGACATTCCCACCATCGTCTTTGGCAAATCCCGCCTGACCGTGGAGGTGCTCACGCGCCACCTGAAGGAGCGCGTGAAGGATCCGCTGGGCAATGCCGGGCGCGTGCGCGGCTACCGCGGCGGCTATCTGCCCACGCAGCGGCGCGAGATCGAGCAGGGGCTGCGCCGCGGCAGCATCCGCGCGGTGGTGTCGACCAATGCGCTGGAGCTGGGCATTGACATCGGTCAGCTGGACGCCTGCGTCATGTGCGGCTACCCCGGCACCGTGGCCAGCACCTGGCAGGAGGCGGGCCGAGCCGGCAGGCGGCGCACGGCCGCAGCGACAATCCTGGTGGCCTCCTCGGCGGCGCTGGATCAGTACATCGTGCAGCACCCGGAGTACTTCTTTGGCCAGTCGCCGGAGAGCGCGCTGATCAATGCGGACAACCTGTACATCCTGCTCAGCCATGTCAAGTGCGCGGCATATGAGTTGCCCTTTGAAGAGGGGGAGCGGTACGCGCCGGGTGTGGATACGGGTGAGATCCTCGAGTATCTGTGCGATCAGCAGATCTTGCGCCACGTGGGGAGTCGCTATCACTGGATGGCCGAGGAATTCCCCGCGGCGGACGTCTCGCTGCGCTCCATCGGGGAGGAAAATTTCCTCATCATCGACATCACACGGCCGGAGCACCGGCGCGTCATTGGAGAGATGGATCGCTATACCGTGCCGATGCTCCTGCACGAGCATGCCATCTACATGCACGAGGGCCAGCAGTATCAGGTGGAAAAGCTGGACTTCCCTGAAAAAAAGGCTTACGTCCGCAGTGTCGACGTCGACTATTACACGGATGCCGATCTGAATACGAGCCTACGCGTGCTCGACGTGTTCCGCGAGGAGGAGGGCGCCGGGATCGCCAGGGCCTGCGGCGAGGTGCTCGTCACCTGGCTGGTGACGATGTTTAAAAAGTTCAAGCTCGACACGCAGGAGACGCTCGGCTTCGGGCCGGTCGACCTGCCGGAACTGGAGATGCAGACGACGGCCTGCTGGTGGGCGCTGCCGGATGCCGCGATGCAGGGCATTGAGCAGGATGTGCTGCAGGGCGGCATGCTGGGCATCTCCAACGCCATCCGGCAGCTGGCGCCGCTGTATCTGATGTGCTCCCCACGCGACATCGCGGTGCTTTACCGCGTGCGCGATCCGTTCACCAAGCGGCCAACGATTACGCTCTATGACAACTGCGCGGGCGGTGTGGGGCTGAGTGAGAAGGTATATGGCATGAACCTGCTGCTCTTTGAGCACGCGCGGGAGATGATTGCCGCATGCCCGTGCGAGGCGGGATGTCCGTCTTGCGTGGGGCCGGTGGCAGAGGTTGGCGCGCAGGGGAAGCGCACGGCGCTGCTGCTGTTGGAAAGGATCCTGAGCGCATGAGAGGACTTCGTGAACGGCTGAATGCGATCTCCTCGGCGCCGGCCAGGCCTGCGGCGAGTGCGGCAGACGACTGCTTTGTGCGCGAGACGCGCGTGCCGCTGTCAGAGATCGGCGGCATAGAGCGTACGACCATCGCGCAGGTACGCCGGGTGGACCCGACGTTTTCCACAGACGGCTGGGATGTGCGGCGCCTCCTCTTCCTGGACACGGAGACGACGGGGCTGTCCGGTGGCGTGGGCACGGTGGCATTTCTCTTGGGGCTTGGATTCATCGAAGGCGATGAGCTGATCATCCGTCAGCTGCTCATGCGGGACTACCCCGAGGAGCCGCTGTTGCTGGAGCGATTCGCGTCGCTGCTGCCACGTTTTGACGCCTATGTGACGTTTAACGGCAAGAGCTTTGACCTGCCGCTGCTGCTCTCGCGCATGACGATGCATCGGATGCGTGGACGCTATCGCGAGCTGCCACATCTGGACCTGTTGCATCCGGCACGGCGCATCTGGAAGCTGCGCCTGGGTCGCTGCCCACTCTCGGCGCTGGAGGAAACGGTGCTCGGCGAGGGCCGCGAGGATGACCTGCCCGGCGCGCTGGTGCCCGAACGCTACTTTTCCTACCTCAAGACGCACGATTTCTCGCTGCTCGAGGACGTGTTGCGCCATAACATGCTCGATATTCGCTCGCTGGCCGTGCTGCTGGCGCGTCTTTGCCAGGTGATGGACGCGCCAGAGCAACAGACGTTCTGTGAGGATGTGTTCAGCGCCGGACGCGCGCTCGAGCGCTTCGGCTACGTTGAAGAGGCGCGCCGGTGCTATCACGTGGCGAGTACGAGCGCGCTGTCGGAGCGGGCACGGGTGTGCCTGGCCACCAGCTACCGGCGCGAAGGAGATTTTGCGCGCGTACAGCGGGAATGTCAGGAGATGATCGCGCGCGGAGAGGGCGGCGTATTTCCCTATGTGGAGATGGCCAAGATCTGCGAGCACCGCTTGCGCGATCCGGCACGAGCAATGCGCTATACGCTCTCAGCGATGGAGTATCTCGCATCCCTTCCGCCGTGGAAGGAGCGGGATCCACAGTCGATGGAAGCGTTGGAATACAGGCGGAGACGGCTCCATGGCAAGATGATGCAATCAAACGATCGGGAGGGCTGAACGATGGGCTTCATGACGAACCTGAAGGGGAACAAGGCGTATGCCGCGCATACGCGTGGCAAACTCGACGAGGCGCGTAAACTGTACGAGGAAGCATACCGTGAGGGATTGAACTTGCCCAAGATTCTGTATGGATACTCTGTGCTGCTGCTGCGCTGTGAAGAATATGAAAAGGCGCTGGAGGTCCTGCGCCGCATGGAGAAGGCCCCAGGCCTTACGCCGGAACTGCGCACACAGATGCTGACCAACTATGCGATCGTCTGCTGGAAGCGTGGCAACACGGATCGGGCGGTCGAGGTCTTGCAGGAGTTGCACCGCAAAAAGAAGAATGGCGCGATCTATGGGACGCTGGGCTTTTTGCTGATTGAGCAAGGCAATACAGAAGAAGCCCTACGCTATAACGAGGAAGCGCTGGATTACGACGAAGAGGATCCCGTCTTTCTGGACAACATGGGGCAGGTCTATTATCGTCTGGTGGGCGACAAGGAAAAGGCGAAGCCGTACTTTGACAAGGCGCTCAAGCTCAAGCCATCGGCGATCGATACGAACTACTTCCTGGCCCTGTACGACGAAGAGGCAGGCGACCGCAAAGCGGCGATGGAAAAGTTGCGCACCGCGCAGGAGGGAAAGTTCTCCCCGCTTAATTACGCACGGCCGGAGATGATTCGCGACAAGATCGCGGAGTTGGAAGCCGATGCCTGAGAGGACGGGCTCCGACGCCTGCTGCTGGTCAATCAGAGCGAAAAACAGACGTGACATCCGAGTGCCAATCGGCTATAATGAGCATATCATGCGTGCACAGACCAAAGAATGACAGGAGGTATTTCCATGGAAAAGCGTCCCGTTGCGTATCAGCTCTATTCCGCCCGCGATGAAGCGGCAAAGGACCTGGATGGGGTGCTGGCTGCCCTCAAAAAGATGGGATATGACGGCGTGGAGTTTGCCGGCTTTTACGGGCATAGCGCCGAGGAGATCAAGGCGTTGCTTGAACGGCATGGGCTGCGCGCGATCTCCAGCCATGTCCCCTTTGCGCAGATCGAGGCCGATATGTTCGGCGTCATCGCCTATCACCAGGCCATCGGATGCCCGCATATCGCCATCCCATACCTGGACGATGCGACGCGCCCTGGCTCCATCGGCTTTGGCAAGACGCTGGCCGTCATCCATCGCTTTGCGCGCCTGATGAAGGAGGCCGGCCTGACGCTGTTGTATCACAACCATGACTTTGAATTCGTACAGATCAGCGGGCAATATGGCCTGGACTTCCTGTATGACGCCGTGCCCGCGGATCTGCTCAAGACCGAACTGGATGTGTGTTGGGTTAAGTATGCCGGAGAAGATCCCGCAGCCTACATCCGCAAGTATGCAGGCCGCTGCCCAGTCGTGCACCTCAAGGATTATGTGGGCGTGAAGGGCGATACTGCGCCCTATGCGTTGATCGGCATCGACGAGGGAGAAAAGAAGGACACGCAGGCATTTGAATTCCGGCCCGTGGGCTATGGCTGCCAGGACGTGCAGAGCGTTTTGGAGGCTGGTATCGAAAGCGGCGCGCAGTGGTTCGTCGTCGAACAGGATTTGTCGGTGGGACGTACGCCGCTGGAGGCGGCCGAGATGAGCATCGGAACTCTGAAGAAACTGGGCCTGAAGTAAAAAGAACGCCCGACGGATTGCAATCCGTCGGGCATTCTTTTTGTATAAAGAAAACCACTCGCTAGGCGAGTGGTTCAAAAAAGCCTATGGCGGTGAAAATGATAAAAAAACT
>CALVNS010000025.1 GCA_944349855.1 uncultured Eubacteriales bacterium
AGGTCGTTTTCGATCATGTAGCGGCGGGCGTTGCTCTCGCCGCTGCCCGCGTCGCCGGTGAACAGGCTGGAACCGTTGTGCACCTCCACAATGCGGCTGCCCAGCGGGGTATCCTGCTTCATCTTGCTGATGTTGTTGAGCAGGAAGAGCAGCTGCCCGTCTGAAGAACGCGGGATCATGGGCAGCGGCGCGCCATCCTGCGTGGCAGCGTTGAAGCGGGTATCGACGATTTCCTTTTTCTTGCCTGTGGCCATTCTGTCGGCGTCGATCTTCCAGCTCTTTCCGTACGGCGGATTGGCCAGCATGAAGTCAAAGGTACGGGTGGCGTGCTGGTCGGAGGAGAGCGTGGAGCCGAAGGCGATATGCGGCGCCTCCTCGCCGTCGCCCTTGAGCATCATGTCCGCCTTGGCGATGGCGTAGGTCTCGGGGTTGATCTCCTGGCCGAACAGATGGATGGACACCTTTTTGCCGGACTGCGCGGCGATGGCGTTCAGGCGGTCCTGTGCCACCGTGAGCATTCCGCCCGTTCCACAGGCTCCGTCATAGCACGAGTACGTGGCGTCCTTGATCTGGTCAGAGATGGGCGCGAACACAAGGTCCGCCATCAGCTCTACGACGTCGCGGGGCGTCCAGTGCTCGCCGGCTTCCTCGTTGTTGGCCTCGTTGAAGCGGCGCACCAGCTCTTCAAAGAGGGTGCCCATGGCATGGTTGTCCAGGCCGGGCAAGGTGCCGCACGGCTTGGGGCTGAGGTTGACATCCTTGCTGACAAACTTCTGAATGACTGCGCCGAGAATATCGGCCTCGACCATGGTTGCGATCTGGTTGCGGAACTTGAACTTGTCCAGAATCTCTTGGACGTTGGGGGAGAAGCCGTACAGATAGGCTTCAAAATCCGCCTTGAGCTTCTGGCCTGCCGAACGTCCAGTCAAATCGCGCAGGCAAAAGGGCGATGCGTTGCAGAAGGCCTGCCCGGCGGCATTGCAAAGCGCACCCCACTGGTTGGTGATCCCTGCGCCGTCCAGCACTTTCTTCATGTCCAAAACCTGCTGCTTGGTGTCCTCCAGCACGGCGTCCAGGCGGCGGATGACCGTCATGGGCAGAATGACATCGCGGTACTTGCCGCGCACATATACATCCCGAAGGCAATCATCGGCAATGCCCCAGATGAAGTTGGCAATTGTATTGAGTAGCTGAGCGTCCATTGGCAAACCTCCTGCTTTGAGCTGAGTATTATTCCGGATCGTTGACAAATTCCATGATATCGCCGATATTGCAGTTAAGTGTCTTACATATTTTGGAAAGCACCGTAGTTGTAACCGCTTTCCCCTTACCCATTTTCGTAATGACGCCGGAACTGATACCTGTAGCTATTTATTCCTTGACGACACAAAGGGACAAGTATGATTATACGTGATATGTTTTATCTCTGCAATATGGGATCACATATCAAAGGGATTTATTCACATATTTGTGTTGTTTGATGGATATTTCATTAGACTGAGAAAAAGATGCAGGAAGCTTTTGCCTGCATCTTTTTCTTTTTCAATTTACAAGTAAAACTAAAACGAATTAATACGCTTCCTCGAATGGAATGCCGTTTACGCAATCATCCCAAAGAATCGCAACGCCTCTTCAATTGCCGCCTCCTTGTCGGACGGGCAGAGGTGCATCTTCGGGCTGTCAGCCTTGGCCTTGTTGTAGCATTCGCGCTCGATGATGCCGTGCTTGCGTTTCACCTGCGCGATGTACAGGGGCGTGACGTTCAGGCCGGTCTGCGCCTTGACGCGCGCCTGGATTTCGCCATAGGTGGCCTTGCTCTCGGCCTTGGTGACGCCGAGCTCGTCCGTGTCGATACCCACCCGGACGACATCATCGGGGCGCTGTTGGACCAACAGCATGACGGTTTCCACCGCCCCGGTCCAGCAGAACATGTCCACACACTGCACGCGCACGGGTGCATAGCCCAGCGAGGCGAGTACAGCCGCGTCGCGCGCGAGCGTTGCGGGGTTGCACGACACGTACACGATCCGCGCGGGCGCGGCGGCGGCAATGGCGCGCAGCACGGCCGCCTCGCAGCCCTTGCGCGGCGGATCGACGACGGCCACGTCCGGGCGCAGGCCCTGCGCGACCAGGCGGGGCAGCGCCTCCTCGGACGCGCCCGCGATGAACTCGGCGTTGGCGATGCCGTTGCGCGCGGCGTTGTCCTGCGCGTCGCGCACGGCCGCCTCGACGATCTCAATGCCCACCACGCGCGCGGCCCGGCGCGCCAGCAGCAGCGAGATCGTGCCGGCGCCGCAGTAGGCGTCCACGACGGTCTCCCCGCCCGTGAGCGCGGCAAACTCGAGCGCGAGCTCATACAGGCGCTGCGTCTGCGCGGGGTTCACCTGGAAGAAGGACAGGGGCGAGACGCGAAAGCGCAGGCCGCACAGCTCGTCGATCATGTAATCGCGCCCCCAGAGGGGGAGGATTCGGCCCCCGAGGATGACATTCGTGCGCGCGGTGTTGACGCTGAGCATCGCGCCCGTGAGCGTGGGCACGGCCCGGCGCAACAGCGCCACGAGCAGCTCGGGCTGCGGTACGCGCTCGCCGTTGACCACCAACACGAACAGTACCTCGCCGGACCGCGACACGCGCGCCATGACGTGGCGCACGAGGCCGCTGTGTGCCGCCTCGTCATAGGGCGCCGCGCCGCTTTGGCGCATCCACTCCCGCACCGCGCGCACGCAGGCGTTGGCCTCCTCGCGCTGGATGGCGCAGCCCGTCGGCGGCAGGTCGATCAGGTCGTGGCTGCGCGGCGCATAGAAGCCGATGCGCGGCGCGCCTGCATGTCCGCCGACGGGAAAGGCGCCCTTGTTGCGGTAGTGCCAGGGGTCGTCCATGCCCAGGACGGGCGGCACCTGCACGTCCAGCCCGCCGATGCGCGTCAGGCAGTCCTGCACCTGGCGGCGCTTGTACAGCAGCGTCTCCTCATAGGCCATGTGCTGCGCGGCGCAGCCGCCGCAGCGCCGGTAGATGGGACAGGGCGGCTCGCATCGCGCGGGGGAAGGCGTCAGCACGGCCTCGACGCGGCCGAACGCATAGCGCCGCTCGACCTTGACGATGCGCACGCGCACGCGCTCGCCGGCGAGCGCGCCGGATACGAAGACGGGCATGCCCTCCGCGCGGCACACGCCCTGCGCGTCCATGCCGTAGGACTCCACATCCAGATCCAGCAGTTGATTTTTATGTAGCGGCATGGGCGGCAACACTCCTTTGGTCGTCGGTCCGCTGCGGGCGGTCAGAAAAGCCCCTCCGCGCGTTGCGAAGGGGCGAAAGGTCGGGATGCGCTCACAGGCTGTTGATCAGGTTGTACAGCTCCATGTTGAACGAACGCTTGCAGCGCAGCGCGTCGGCGATGGGCATGTAGAAGATGCGCCCGTCCTTGATGCCGACGACCTGGTTGCCGATGCCGTTGCTCAGCAGCTTCACGGCAAGGTTGCCCGCCTCGAACGCGAACGAGGAGTCGTACGCAGAGGGATGCTGCCCGCGCTGGGTATAGCCCAGGATCGTGGCGCGCGCCTCGACCATGCCGCACTTGAGCTTGAGGATCGAGGCCAGGCGCGGCGAGGAGATGACCTCGCCCGGGTAGCACTGCACGCCGTTGGCGGTCAGAAAGCCGTACACGTCAAAGGGCTCCATGTTCTCCCAAGCGCCCTCGGCCACCACCACGGACACGCGGTTGTTGCCGCGCGCGATGAGCGCGTTGAGCCGTTCGGCCACCTGATCGATGGACCAGTGGACCTCCGGCACCACGACGATCTCGGCGCCCGTGGATGCGGCGGATTTGAGCGCGATGTCGCCGCAGTGGCGGCCCATCACCTCGATGACCGCAGGCCGGTCGTGCGAGCGGCTCGTCGCGCGGATGGCGCGGATGTCGGACACGCACGAGTTGACGGCGGTGTCGTAGCCGAGCGTCATCTCGGTATAGGGCAGGTCGTTGTCAATCGTGCCGGGAATGCCGATGGTCGGAATGCCCAGCTCGCACAGGCGCATTGCGCCCTGGTAGCTGCCGTCGCCGCCGATGACGACCAGGCCTTCCACGCCCATCTTGTGCAGATTTTCCACTGCGCGCTCCCGCACCTCGGGCTGCTTGAACTCGACGCAGCGCGCCGTGCGCAGGTACGTGCCGGGCTGGTCGGCAATGTCCAGGACGGTGTCCAGGTCGAGCTCGGCCATGTCGTCGTGGATGTTGTGGCTCTTGCACAGCAGGCCATTGTAGCCGTGCTTGACGCCGATGAGCGAGAGCTCGTGATAGGCGGCGCTGCGGGCCACGGCCATGATGGCAGCGTTCATTCCCGGCGAGTCGCCGCCGGAGGTGAGGACACCGATTCGACGCATATTAGGAACGCCTCTTTCTTAAAAATGTTTTGTGTGCGCGGGGCGGAAACCGCCCTTCACAGCCCGAGCTCCATGAGGATTTCTCTGGCCTCCTGCAGCTCGGACTGGAGAACCTGGATCTCGAAGTAGTTTTCCTGCGGCGGTGTGGCTTTGTAGACGGGGCGCATGCGCGAGAGAATGCCTTCGGCCTTCAGACGGTCGCACACGCGCTGCGCGGCCTCTTCGCCCTTGATCATGTGAATGACGACCCACATAGCTGTTCCTCCCGTCAGTCCAGACCGGAGCGGATGCGGCCATGCCGGGTGAGAATCTCCGCCCGACCGCGCACCTTGACGGCCGACGTGTTGTCGGTAAACTGTGCGATCATGACCTCGCCCGCGTCCAGATGCTCCGTGTGATGCAGCCGCGTGTCGCGTCCACGCGTCATGCCGATGATCGTGACGCCGTTTTCCAGCGCCTTGACGGCGATGTAATCGCCGCATACGGCGCAGTCGTTGTCGTCTTCCTGCACGCGCAACACCTCCCTGCACGAGCCAACTCCACCATTTTTATTATACCATGCGTCCCATTTGGTTTCCATGCTTTTTCAAAGGATTTGTGATTGTGACGAGGGAGAAATTTGTTTTTTTCGCCGTTTTGACAAAAAAATACCGGCGTCCTTGCCCCCGCCGTTCGAAGCGCTTGCATTGGCGCGCGGAAAACGGTATCATAAGGTTAGCGCAAAGAGAAGTATCATGTAAAAGGGGGGCGTCGGATGCATCCGATCAAAATGACGCCGGCTTACCGCTATGGCGAGATGACCCCGTGGGGCGGCAGCGCCCTGCGGGACGTGTTTCACAAGGACATTCCCGACGAGCGCACGGGCGAGAGCCTGGAGGTATCCGTGCTGCCCGGGCTGGAGAGCCGCGCCGCCGACGGCAGGACCTTGACGCAGATCCTGCAGGAGGGCGGCCAGGACGTGCGCGGCACGGACGTGGGCGAGGAGTTCCCGCTGCTGCTCAAGCTCATCAGCGCGCGCGAGCGCCTGTCGGTGCAGGTGCACCCTGACGACGCCTATGCCCGCCAGCATGAGGGCGGCAAGCTGGGCAAGACCGAGGCCTGGGTGATCCTTCACTGCAAGCCGGACGCCCAGCTCATCTACGGCATCCGCCCGGGCGTCACCAAGGAGGACCTGCGCGCCGCCTGCGCCGCGGGCGGCAAGGCCGTGGAGGACTGCCTGCGCCGCCTGCCCGTCAAGCCGGGCGACGTCGTCTACATCCCCGCAGGCATGGTGCACGCCATCGGCGAGGACATCCTGCTGCTGGAGATCCAGCAGTCCAGCGACGTCACCTACCGCTTCTGGGATTGGGGTCGCCTGGATGCAAACGGCAACCCCCGCGCGCTGCACGTGGAAAAGGGCCTGGACGTCGTGGACGTGTCGCTGCAGCTGGAGCCCTGCCAGGGCGAGCGCGTGCGCGCTACCGGCGGCGAGCGCATCCGCTACATCCAGGACAAGAACTTCGTGCTCGAGCGGCTCAAGGTCAAGGGCAGCATGCCCCTGGAGGTCATGCCGCGCCGCTTCCGCCTGCTGACCGCGCTGTGCGACGGCTACCTGACCGAGGAGGGCTTTGCGCTGCGCTTCCGCCCGGGAGAGAGCATCTTCATCCCCGCCAGCGCAGGACGCATCAAGCTCGAGTGCGAAGGCGACCTGCTGCTGTGCAGCCCGGGCGAGGCCTGCGCACGCTGAGATGGCATGAAACGGCATATTGATTACGTGAAATGCAAAAACGCGCCGTTTCTTGCGGAAAATGAAAAGAAAATGCACGATTGATAAATTATGTTTGCAATTCAGGCTCCGTTGTTGTATACTGACGTTGGATGCAACGGCGGATCCCGGGGGCGCGACCGCATGGCCGTGCTCCCTTTATGTTTTATCTCTTTATGTTTTATCTTTGGAAAGGAGCGATCCATGATGTCCACTTACGTCCAGCGCATTTTGGAGGAACTCAAGCGCCGCAATCCCGGCGAACCGGAATTTCACCAGGCGGCCACCGAGGTCCTGGAATCCCTCACGCCGGTCTTTGACCGCCATCCCAAGTTCGAGGCGGCCGGCCTGCTGGAGCGCTTCGTCGAGCCCGAGCGCGTCGTGATGTTTCGCGTGCCGTGGGTGGACGACGCGGGCAAGGTGCACGTCAACCGCGGCTTCCGCGTGCAGTTCAACAGCGCCATCGGCCCCTACAAGGGCGGACTGCGCCTGCACCCGTCGGTCAACCTGGGCGTGATCAAGTTCCTGGGCTTTGAGCAGGTGCTGAAAAACTCGCTCACGGGCTTGCCCATCGGCGGCGGCAAGGGCGGCAGCGACTTTGACCCCAAGGGCAAGAGCGACCGCGAGGTCATGGCCTTCTGCCAGAGCTTCATGACGGAGCTGTACCGCCACGTCGGCGCGGATGTGGACGTGCCCGCCGGCGACATCGGCACGGGCGCGCGGGAGATCGGCTACCTCTACGGCCAGTACAAGCGCATCACCGGCCGCTACGAGGGCGTGCTCACCGGCAAGGGCCTGACCTACGGCGGCTCGCTGGCGCGCAAGGAGGCCACGGGCTACGGCCTGTGCTACCTGGTGCAGGAGATGCTGCGCGAGAACGGCCACGAGGTCGCGGGCAAGACGGTCGTCGTCTCCGGTTCGGGCAACGTGGCCATCTACGCGGCGGAGAAGATCACGCAGATGGGCGGCAAGGTCGTGGCGATGAGCGACTCCAACGGCTACGTGCACGATCCGGACGGCATCGACCTGGCGCTTGTCAAGGAGATCAAGGAGGTGCGCCGCGGCCGCATCCGCGAGTACGTGCAGCAGAGGCCCTCCGCAACGTATACAGAGGGCTGCCGCGGCATCTGGACGGTGCCCTGCCAGATCGCGCTGCCCTGCGCGACGCAGAACGAGCTGGACCTGGACGGCGCCAGGGCGCTGATCGCCAGCGGCGTCATCGCCGTGGGCGAGGGCGCGAACATGCCCACCACGCTGGAGGCGACGCACGCCCTGCAGCAGGCCGGCGTGCTCTTTGCGCCGGGCAAGGCGGCCAATGCGGGCGGCGTGGCCGTCAGCGCGCTGGAGATGAGCCAGAACAGCCAGCGCCTGTCCTGGACGTTCGAGGAGGTCGACCAGCGGCTCAAGGGCATCATGGTGCGCATCTTCCACATGGCGGACGACGCGGCCAAGGCCTACGGCGTGCCCGGCAACTACGTCATGGGCGCCAACATTGCGGGCTTCATGAAGGTGGCCGATGCGATGATGGCTCAGGGCGTCGTGTGACCGGCAAAGCGACATCGGCGGGGGAGGCGGAGCGCCTCCCCCTGTTTTGTGCCAAAACGGTTGACACGCTCTGCCGCAAGCGGATATAATAAGTGCAACCAAATACCTGTTTCCGAGCCGTATGCGCCTAAAACGCCTGTCATGGCCTGCGGCCTGACCTTCGGGTCAAAGAGTGATGCCGGAAACGGCCTCGCTTTCCATGTTTGAGAAGGAGACGGATTCATGCGGGCTTGCCGGCTGCCGGCGGTCCTTTGCGTGTGTGCGCCGTCCCTTCGGGGACGGCTATTTTATTGGAGTGGGCACATGATCTTCTACACGGCGGATTTGCACTTTGGCTCCGAGCGCACCCTCCGGCGGGACGCGCGTCCGTTTGCGCACGTGCGCGAGATGGACGAGCGGCTGATCGAAAACTGGAACGCAACCGTCTCGGCGGACGATACCGTCTACGTCGTGGGCGACATCGGCGCGCACGACGCGCCCATCCCGGCGCGCCAGCTGCGCTGCCTGAAGGGGCGCAAGCACCTGGTGCGCGGCAACCACGACATGGGCCTGCCCGGCCAGGAGGCGCTGTTCGAGTTCTTCGAGACTGTGACGGACCTGCTGGAGATCGACGACGGGGATGCGCACGTCACGCTCTGCCACTATCCCGTCGTGCGCCTGTCCGGCCTGATGGTGCACGGGCACCTGCACGCGGTGCGCGGGGAGGGGTACCGCGCGCTGTGCGGCCTGCCGCGCGCGCTCAATGCGGGCGTGGACGTGAACGGCTACAGGCCCGTGGGCCTGTCGGAACTGATTGAGCACAACCGGCGCTTTTACGGCGATCCGCTGCGCGGCGCGCACGGCTCGCAGGGCGCGCGGCGCGGCGGCTGGGGCCCCTGCTTTTTGCCCCTGCCGCAAAGACCGAATTCGGGGGAACGGACATGAACGGACGCAAAGGACTCTCCTATTCCGCCATTCTCGCGCTGCTGGCGGCGGCGCTGGGCGCGGCGGTCGTCGCCTCCGTCACGCTGGGGCGCTATCCCATCGGCATCCGCGAGATGCTGGGCATCTGGGGATCGCGCGTCTTGGACATCGAGCCCTTCTGGACGAAGACGCAGGAGTCGCTGCTGCTCAACCACCGCATGCCGCGCATCCTGCTCTCCTGCATGGTGGGCGGGTGCCTGTCGGCCGCGGGCGCGTCCTATCAGGGCGTGTTCCAAAACCCCATGGCCGCTCCGGACATCCTGGGCGCGTCCTCGGGCGCGGCGTGCGGCGCGGCGCTGGCCATCCTGCTGGACATGAGCAGCCCGATGATCATGGCCTTTGCGTTCGCGTTCAGCCTGGGCACGGTCGCGCTGGTCATCTACACGGGCAACCGCGCGCGCGGCAAGCGCGTGATCGGCCTGATCCTCTCGGGCATCATGATCAGCTCGCTCGTGTCCTCCGGCACGTCGTTCATCAAGCTCGTCGCCGATCCCACAGACCAGCTGCCGGCCATCACCTACTGGCTGATGGGCAGCCTCAACGGCGCCTCCATGCGCGACGTGCTCTTCGCGCTGGGCCCCATGGCGCTGGGGCTGATCCCGCTGTTCCTGCTGCGCTGGCGCGTCAACATCCTGACGCTGGGCGACGACGAGGCCAAGACCATGGGCGTCAACGCCCGGCGGCTGCGGATGATCGTCATCCTCAGCGCGACGCTGATCACCGCCGCCAGCGTGTCCGTCAGCGGCATGATCGGCTGGGTCGGCCTGGTGATCCCGCACCTCTCGCGACGCCTGGTGGGCAACAACTACCGGCACCTGATGCCCGCGTCGATCCTCTTCGGCGCGATCTTCCTGCTGCTGGTCGACGACATCTCGCGCAACCTGCTGGCCACGGAGATCCCCATCGGCATCCTCACGTCGATCATCGGCGCGCCGTTTTTCATCTATCTGATCACGAAGGACGGTGAGCGGTATTGAGCATGCGCGTGGATGACATCCGCTTCTCCTACGGCGCGGGCGACGTGCTGCGGGGCGTGAGCTTCACCGCGGAGTACGGAGAGTTCCTCTCCGTGCTCGGGCCCAACGGCGTGGGCAAGAGCACGCTGTTCAAGTGCATGCTCGGCCTGCTCACGCCTACTGAAGGCGAAACCCGCATCGACGGCAAGCCCATCCGCGAGATGAGCGCGCCCGAGCTGGCGCGCAGCATCGCCTACATTCCCCAGTCGCACAACCCGGTCTTCAACTTCAGCGTGCTGGACATGGTGCTCATGGGCACGACCGCGCAGGTGGGCGCCTTTTCCGCGCCCGGACGGGAGCAGATCGAGCGCGCACAGCAGGCCCTGGAGCGCCTGGGTATCGCGCACCTGCGCGACCGCGGCTATGGCAACGTCAGCGGCGGCGAGCGGCAGATGACGCTCATCGCCCGCGCCATCGCACAGCGCGCGCGCATCCTGGTGATGGACGAGCCCTCGGCCAGCCTGGACTTTGGCAATCGCATCCGCCTGATGCAGACCATGCGCACCCTGGCGGCGGACGGCTATGCGGTCATCCAGTCCACGCACGACCCGGATCAGGCGTTTCTGTATTCGGACAAGGTCCTCGCGCTCTACAGCGGGCGCGTGCTCGCCTGGGGAAGGCCCGAGGAGACGGTGACGGATGAGGTCATCTCCACGCTCTACGGCCTGGATGTGCGGGTCTACAGTTTGCATGGCGGCAGCGTGCGCGTGTGCCTGCCGGCAGATATAGAAAGAAAAGAAGAGGAGAGGTCATCATGAAAAAGCTGCTTTCCCTGCTGCTCGCTTTGGCGCTGGCGCTGGGCCTTTGCGCGCCCGGCCTGGCGGAGGAGACCGTCGTCTTCACCGACGACGCCGGCCGTGAGGTCGAACTGCCCGCCAAGATCGAGCGCCTCGTACCCTCCGGCCCGCTGGCGCAGATGGTGCTCTACGCCATTGCGCCCGACCTGTTCGTCGGCATGGCCAGCGACTGGAACGCCGACGACAACCTGGGCATCATCGATCCGGACTTTCTGGCGCTGCCCTATTTCGGCCAGCTCTACGGCTCGGCCGACCTGAACATCGAGCAGCTGGCCCTGGCCGATCCGCAGGTAGTCGTGGACATCGGCGAGGACAAGCCGACCTCCACCGAGGATATGGACACCCTGCAGGCCCAGACGGGCGTGCCGTCGGTGTTCATCTCTGCCACGCTTAAGACGCTGCCCGACGCGTACCGCACGCTGGGCGCGCTGCTGGGCCGCGAGGAGCGCGCCGAGGAGCTGGCCGCGTTCCTGGAGCGCGTGTATGCGCGCACGACCCAGATCATGGAGCAGGTCGGCGAGAACCGCGCCAACGCGCTGTACGTGCTCGGCGAGGAGGGCCTGAACGTGCTGGCGGCGGGCTCGTATCAGGGCGAGCTGCTGGACATGCTGGTCAATAACCTGGCGGTCGTGGACAATCCCAGCTCCAGGGGCACCGGCAACGCCGTGGACATGGAGCAGATCGCGCTGTGGAACCCGGAGTTCGTGCTCTTTGCGCCGGGCAGCATCTATGCCGACGTCGCGCAGATGGATACGTGGAGCGAGATCACCGCGATTGCAAACGGCGACTACGTCGAGGTGCCCAAGGGCCCGCACAACTGGATGGGCATGCCGCCCTCCGTGCAGCGCTATCTGGGCCTGATCTGGCTGCCGGCCGTGCTCTATCCCGACTACTGCGACTACGACGTGAAGGAAGAGGTGCTCGAGTACTACCGCCTGTTCTACGGCTGCGAGCTGACCGACGAGCAGTACGAGACGCTCACCGCGCACGCGTTCCTCGACTGATTCAAAAGCGCATCCCGATACAAAACATCCGGCGGAGTTTTCTCCGCCGGATGTTTTTGGCATTTTGGCATGCGCCGGACGCGCTTCAGGCGCCATCCTCGCCGCGCGTCGCATCGCGCCGCACGCGTCGCCGGGCTCGCGCGTTTTTCAGCGTCTTGATCGACCCGCGCAGGCGCAGCAGGTAGGCGGCGTTCAAAAACAGCAGCGCCAGCGTGACCGCCGCCAGCCAGCCCACGCGCGAAAAGCCGCGCACGGCCGCGACGCAGGTGATCAGCGCCGACACGGCGCCCAGGAAGTTCAGGCACAGTACGGACGCATTGCGGGTGTAGCGCAGGTGGCGCTTTCGGCGGCCGGGCATGGTTCATTCCTCCAGTCTGTAGGGATGCGGCGTGCGGCGCTCAAATGTGACGCCCCACTTCAGGCCCGCGCTGATCGCGATGCGCCGGGCGTCTTCGAAGCGGTAGGCCAGGTATTCGGGCGCATGCGCGTCGGAGGCGAGCGTCACAAACTCCCCGCCCAGCTCCGCAAAGCGGCGCAGGATGTCCCAGCCGGGGATGGGGGAGTCGGTCTCCTTGAGGCCGGAGGTGTTGATCTCCAGCGCCTTGCCGTTTTGCGCCAGGTGGCGCAGCAGCATGTCGATGTGGTCCGGCGCGTGCCGCCAGCGCAGCGGACGCAGCGCCGGGGGATAGGGCGCGAACTTGCCGCAGTAGCCCAGGTGCGCCACCGCGTCGTAATCGGGAAAGTGCAGCACGCTCTCCAGCTTGACCTCGACGTAGCGCCGGTAGGCCTGCTCCTGCGTGCGCCCCTCGTAGAACGCGGGATCGTACGGGTCCAGCCCGTCGACCAGGTGCAGGGACAGCAGCCGGAAGTCCAGCGCCAGCGCGTCCAGCGTCTGCACAATCTGCGCGCGCCGGGCGGCATTATCCCCGATCTCCAGGCCCGTGCGGATGCACAGGTCCGGATATTCCGCCCGGCAGCGCGCAATGTCCCGCAGCCAGGCGTCAAAGTCGGGCGGCTGGTCGCAGTCCGGGTGGCCTGGATCGATGTGCTCGGTCAGGCAGAACTCGCGCACGCCCTTCGCGCGCGCCGCATCGCACAGCAGCTCCAGCTCCGCCGTACTGTCAAACGAATACTCGCTGTGCACGTGATAGTCGGCCCAAGGCATCGGGGGTTCCTCCTCCTGCGACGCCCGCTTGCCCGCGGGCGTAGTATAAAACAATTCGACATCCGCCGGAAAATTCCTCCGGTTTTGCCGCGTTTAGCACACATAGGCGCGGCCGCGGCGCGTCAGGTACAGCGCGCGCTCGCGCACGGGCAGGCCCGTGATCTGCGAAAGCGCCTGTGCGTAGAGCTCCACCTGCGGCCGGTGGCGCGCGATCGCCTCCGCAGCCTCGCCGCCGTCCGTCTTATAGTCCAGCAGCACCCAAGCGCCGTCCTCGATGAAGCAGCAGTCGATCACGCCCTGCACGAGCGCCTCGCGCCCCGACGCGTCCCGCCACAGCCAGTTGAACGCCCACTCGCGCTCGACGCGCGTGGAGGCGAGCATGCGCTGGCCAATGGAACTTACAAAAAATGTAAATATATCCTCCGTACGAACAGCGGCGCGCTCCTCGGGCGTGAAGACGCCGCGCTGCACGAGTGCGTCGAGCGTGCGGACGATCTCCTCCCGCAGGCCGGGACCTGCCGCGCGGATGCGCTCCAGCTCCATGGCGCGCAGGGCCGCGTGAAAGAGCGTGCCGCGGCGCGCGCCGCTCAGGCTGCGCTGCTCCATGTAGCCGGGCTGGCGCTGGAGCTCGGGCAGCGCGTTGGACGTGCCGCTGACGAGCGCGGAGACGCTCGTCTTGGCGGGCAGCTCGTCCCGCTTTGGCGGACGCCAGAGCAGCGCGCGGGCGACGTCGCCGTGGGTCGGCGGCGCGGCCTCGAGGTCGATCAGGCCTTCGCGCAGCCGCGCAGCGCTGTCGGCCTGCCGCTCCTGTGCGGGCGGCGCGATGTGCACGCTCAGCAGCCAGCGCGCGTCCCCGGCCTGCAGCGCCTGGCCGCCGCGGCGCAGCTGCGCGCCCGCATGGACGAGCGGGGGCATCACCATGTCCAGCGGCGAGCGAATGGCGCGCACGGACAGCGCATCCATCGGCTGCGCCCAGCGGCGCAGGGCGGCCTGTGCGTTCTTCGCGCGGCCAACGAGGATCAGCCGGTCGCGCGCGCGCGTCATGGCGACGTAGAGGATGCGCGTCTCCTCTGCAAGCGATTCGCGCTGCAGCTGCAGGCGGATGGCCGTATGGGGGAGGGAGGGGCGCACGACGCGCAGCGCGGGGTCGACGCACTTGACGCCGATGCCCAGCCGGGGATGCAGCAGCAGGCGCTCATTCAGGCTCCGGGCATTGAAGCGCCTGCCCAGGCCCAGCGCGATGACGACGGGATATTCCAGCCCCTTGCTCTTGTGCATGGACAGGATGCGCACGACGTCCTCGCCCTCGCCGAGCGTCTTGGCGGTGCGGGTGTCCTCGCTGCGGCGCAGGCGCTCGGCCAGGCGCAGGAAGCCGTACAGCCCGCCGCCCTGCGCAGCCTCATAGGCCTGCGCGCGCTCGGCGAGCATGCGCAGGTTGGCCTGCCGTCCCTCGCCGCCGGGCAGCGCGCCCGCGCGGGCGTAGAGGCCGGTCTCATCCAACAGGCCGAGGATCAGCCGGGAGAGCGACTGATGGCGCGCGCGCAGACGCCAGCCGGCCAGGCGCTCGTAGAAGGCGGCCAGCCGGCGCCCCAGCGCGTCCGCCTGCGCGGCGTAGGCGCGGGCGGCCTGTGCGTAGCTGCCCTCGGGACAGGCGATGCGCACGGCGGCCAGCTCCTCGTCCGACAGGCCCACCGCGGGTCCGCGCAGCACTGCGATGAGGGGCTCGTCCTGCGCGGCATTGTCCACCACGCGCAGGATGTCGAGCATCATGCGCACCTCGGGCATGTCAAAGTAGCCTTCGCCTGCGTCGCAGAAGGCTGGAATGCCCTGGGAGAGCAGCATGCGCGCCACGCGTGGGGCGTTGTGCTGCGTCGAGCGCAGGAGAATGGCAAAGTCCCGATAGGCGAGGGGACGATACGTCTGCTGCTTCACATCCCATGTGGGCGTGCCTACAAGGGAGCGGATGCGCGCACAGGCGACCGCTGCCTCCTGCTCCAAGCTCTCCAGCGGCGCGTCGGGGTCCTCCTCGGTCTCAGCAGGCTCGTCGCCGTCCGGCGCGTCGGTCTCTTCCGGGCCGGCCAGCAGGTGCAGCTCGACCGGCGGGTCCTCATCTGGATGGTGCAGGCCCGGATACAGCCGCGCCGCCGCGTCGTATTCGATCTCCGTCTCGTCGGCGCGCATGCAGTAGGAAAAGACCGCATTGACGGCCTCCAGGACGTTTTTGCGCGAGCGGAAGTTGCGGTTCAGGTCGATGCGGCGCTCGGGCGCGCCCGGTTCGGGCGAAAAGCGCGCGTACTTCTCCAGAAAGAGCGAGGGGTCCGCCTGGCGGAAGCGGTAGATGCTCTGCTTGACGTCGCCCACAAAGAAGAGATTGTCCCCGCGCGCCACGCGCGAGAGCAGCGCCTCCTGAATGGCGCTGGAGTCCTGATACTCGTCCACAAAGATGAAGTCGTAGTGCTCGCGCAGCGACTGCGCGACCGCGTCGGAGGCGAGCGCTGCGAGCGCCTTGTGCTCCAGGTCGTGAAAGTCGAGCGTGTTGCGTTCGGCCTTGGCGGCGGCAAACAGCGCGTCATACGTGCGCACGAGCGTGCGCAGGCCCCGCAGCGCGGGCTGCATCGACGCCATGTCCTGTGCGGCCTGCTCCGGGGAGAACTCCAGCAGCCCGCCGAGTTTCTTCTGCACCGTGGCCTTCATCGCATCCCGGGCCTCGCGCAGCGCGGCAGTTTGCGTCTCATTCAGCGCCTCCTTGGCGGCCTTGCCCATCGGCAGGCGCGCGAAGGAGACGGCGTCCAGCGCCTCGCGCAGCGCGCCCAGTCCCTCTTCGCAGGCCCTGCACAGCGCGTCGAGCACCGCTGCATCCTGCGCGCAAAGCGCTTCATGGGCGGCAGAAAACGCCGCAATTGGGGCATACTGCTCTAGGAGCCGCTGCGCCTGCGCGAGCAGCGCGCGTGCCTGCGAGAGGAGCAGCGCCGCGGCGGGGGAATGGGCGACCCCCTCGGGGTCTGCGGCATAGGCGTCGACGGCGCGGTCGAGCCACGGCCACGGGTCTGCGCGGGAGAGCAGGAAGGCGTACAGCGCATCGGCGGCCGCGGCGATCTCCTCGTCGGTCATGCGCTCCGTGAGCGCAAGGAAGTCCGGATCGCCGGACTCATAACAGGCGTCGATGGCGTCGGCGAGGGCGGATTCGCGCAGCACCTGCACGGCGGCCTCGTCGCCCAGGCGAAAGGATGGATCCACGCCGGCGGCCTGGAAGTGCTCGCGCAGCACGCCGATGCAGAAGCGGTGCAGCGTGCAGATGTCGGCGCGCTCGACGAGGGCGGCCTGCTCGGCAAAGGCGGGGTCGCCGGCGTCGGCCTCGGCGCTGAAGGCGGCGAGGATGCGCGCGCGCATCTCGGCCGCTGCGGCGTTGGTGAACGTGACGACGAGCATGCGATCGACCGACGCGCCCTCGCGGCACAGCGCGAGGATGCGCTGGGTGAGCACGGCGGTCTTGCCCGAGCCGGCCGCCGCGGCGACGAGCAGGCTGCCGCCGCGGGCGTCAATGGCGTCCTGTTGTTCCCGTGTCCACATGCGCATCCCTCCGTATCCGTCTTCCGATATTGTATTGTTTCACGTGAAACAATGCAAGCCCGGCGGGCGATGTTTCACGTGAAACAATGATCGGGGACGGGCTGCCGGCGCATAAGATGCAACAGGGCCGCCCGCAAAGCGCGGCAAAAGTCGAATGACGTTGAAAAGATTGGAAGAGCATATTGCCTGAAAAAGGCGAATGTGGTATGATTAAGAATACGTGAGTCGTTTTTGTCCCTTCGGGCGCTCGAATCGCGCCGTAACGGCTCTCTCCCGGCGCCGCCGGGCCGCGCCCGGGCTGCCGCCCAAGGGCGCAAACAAGAAGGAGGAAGTCTGAATGCCGTTGATGTCGGAATACAATACCGAAAACATCAAGACCTCAATCCTGAGCAAGTTGCAGCGCTACGACGGCTGCTCGCTCGAGGAGGCAACGAGCAAGCAGATCTACAAGGCCGTCGCCTCCACCGTGCGCGACCAGATCATGCAGAAGTGGCGCTTTGAGAAGGAAGAGCGCCGTAAGCAAAAGGCCAAGCGCCTGTACTATCTGTCCATCGAGTTTCTGACCGGCCGCTGGCTGCACAACAACATGCTCAACCTGTGCGCAACGGCCGACTATCAGGCCGCCTTCGACGATCTGGGCATCAAGATGCAGGACGTGCTGCACGAGGAGCCCGAGCCCGCCCTGGGCAACGGCGGCCTGGGCCGCCTGGCCGCCTGCTTCATGGATTCGCTCGCCACGCTGGATCTGCCCGCCATGGGCTGCTCCATCCGCTATGAGTACGGCCTGTTCCGCCAGCGCATCGTCGACGGCCAACAGGTCGAGCTGCCCGACAGCTGGCTTGAGTACGGAAACGCCTGGGAGATCCCCGCACTGGAGGATGCCGTCGAGATCCACTTCGGCGGCACGCTGCAGGAGGAGTGGGGCGAAGGCGGCATGCACGTGTCGCTCAAGGATTACAAGACCGTCATCGCCGTGCCCTATGACATCCCTGTCGTCGGCTACGACTCCGATATCGTCGACTGCCTGCGCCTGTGGAGCGCCCGCTCGCCCCAGCGCATCGACCTGGCCTCCTTCAGCCGCGGCGACTTCGCGCGCGCGGCCGAGGAGCGCGAGCTGGCAGAGGTCATCTCCAAGGTGCTCTACCCCGAGGACAAGCACTACGAGGGCAAGATGCTGCGCCTCAAGCAGCACTACTTCTTCACCTCCGCCACGCTGCAATACGCGATCAAGGACTACAAGCGCACCTATGGCGAGGACCTGTCCCACCTGCCCGAGTGTGTGGCGTTCCACATCAACGATACGCACCCCGGCCTGGTGATCCCCGAGCTCATGCGCATCCTTGTGGACGAGGAGGGCCTTCCCTGGGAGCAGGCCGAGGACCTGACCACCCGCTCCGTCGCCTACACCAACCACACCATCATGCCCGAGGCGCTGGAACGCTGGCCGGAGAACATGATGCGCGAGCTGCTGCCCCGCATCTACTCCATCCTGCAAGAGCTCAACCGCCGCCTGTGCGCCCGCCTGTTCGAGCGCTTCCCCGGCGAGTGGGAGCGCATCGGCGGCATGGCCATCCTCGCCTACGATCAGGTGCACATGGCCAATCTGTGCATCGCCTACAGCCACAGCGTCAACGGCGTGTCCCAGCTGCACGGCGAGATCCTCAAGCAGCAGACCTTCAAGGACTACTACACCGTCATGCCCGAGAAGTTCTCGGCCATCACCAACGGCATCACGCAGCGCCGCTGGCTGATGCTGGCCAACCCCAGCCTGTCTGCGCTGCTGGATGAGAGCATCGGCACGGGCTGGCGCCACGACATCGAGCAGATCAAGGGCATCCTGCCCCTGCGCGACGACGCGGCCTTCCGCGAGAAGTTCGACCGCGTCAAGCGCGACAACAAGGTGCGCTTTGCCAACTGGCTGGAGCGCAAGCAGGGCGTGAAGATCGATCCGAACACGATGTTCGACGTGCAGGTGAAGCGCCTGCACGAGTACAAGCGCCAGCTGCTCAACGCGCTGCACATCCTCGTGCTGTACAACCGCATCGACGCGGATCCCACCTACGAGATCGCGCCGCGCACGTTCATCTTCGGCGCCAAGGCCGCGCCGGGCTACGCGCGCGCCAAGCAGATCATCCGCTTCATCAACGTGATCGCCGGCCTGATCGATCGCCACCCGCGCGCCAGCCGGATGATCAAGGTCGTCTTCCTGGAAAACTACGACGTCTCCACCGCCGAGATGCTCATGCCGGCCGCAGAGGTGTCCGAGCAGCTCTCCACCGCCAGCAAGGAGGCCTCCGGCACGGGCAACATGAAGTTCATGATGAACGGCGCCGTCACCATCGGCACCATGGACGGCGCGAACGTCGAGATCCACGACGAGGTCGGCATCGACAACATCTACATCTTCGGCATGCGCGCCCACGAGGTCGAGGCGCTCTACGCCGCGGGCACTTACAACTCCGCGCTGATCTTCGAGACCAACCAGGAGATCCGCAAGGCGCTCACGATGATGATCGATGGCTCCCTGACGCCCGAGAATCCCGTGGTCTTCCAGGATCTGTACCATGCGCTGCTCTTTGGCGAGTATGGCAACATGGCCGACCCCTACCTGGTGCTCAAGGACTTCGGCTCCTACTCCATGGCTCAGCGCCGGCTGAACGCCGACTACCTCAACCGCGACAAGTGGCTGCGCATGGCCATCACCAACACTGCGTGCTCCGGCGTCTTCTCCTCCGACCGCACCATTGCCGAGTACAACGACAAGATCTGGCATCTGCGTCCGCTCCACAAGAGCTGATGCGGCGGGGAGAACCGGCCATAGGGGCATAAAAGGAATATATTTCCTTTTATAAAATCCGCTTGACATTGGCTCACGCATGCGATATAATGTGCCCAACTTCAAATCAAACCGTTAAGAAAAGAGGAGTACACGCCTCCGATTCGGCAAAGCGAGCTGCGGACAGTGCGAGCGCGGCGCGATAGGGACGTGGAATGGGCTTTTCGAGGGCCTTCCCCAGAGCGGCATCCGTGCGTAGGGAGGGACGGGGGTGCGAGCCCGTGATCAGGTCGCGGCGCATGCTGGTGCGCGCAGAGTGGGCCGAAAGGCCAAGATGAGTGGTACCACGGATACAAAATCCGCCTCATGCTTCCCCAAAGGGAGCATGGGGCGTTTTTTGATAGAAAAGACGAGACGAGACCAGAAGAGAACAGAAGGAGGAACCCCCACATGAAAAAGCTGCTTTGCATCCTCACCGCCCTGACGATGGTCCTGACCGCCGGCCTGGCGCTCGCGGAGGGCGAGACGTACAGGATCGGCATCGCCCAGTTCGCCGAGCATGGCTCGCTGGACAACTGCCGCGAGGGCTTCCTGGCGGGCCTGGCCGAGAATGGCTTCGTCGAGGGTGAAAATCTGGAGGTTGACTATCAGAATGCGCAGGCCGACATGGGCATCGCCAATCAGATTGCCCAGGGCATGGCAAGCGGCGATTTGGACCTGATCTGCGCAATCGCCACGCCCATCGCGCAGGCGTGCTTCAACGCGGCGGATGGCACGGACATCCCCACGATCTACACCGCCGTCACCGATCCCGTGGCCGCGATGCTGGCCACCGAGGATGGCACGGCCACCGGCAACGTGACCGGCACGAGCGACAAGCTGCCCATCGAGGCGCAGCTGAAGATGATTCGCTCGCTGATGCCGGAGGCGACGAAGATCGGCATCCTGTACTCGACCAGCGAGGTCAACAGCGAGAGCGCGATTGCGGAATACCAGGCGCTGGCGCCGGACTACGGCTTTGAGATCGTCGTCTCTGGCATCAGCGCCACGGCGGACATCCCCCTGGCGCTGGACGCGCTGCTGCCGCAGGTCGACTGCCTGTCCAACCTGACGGACAACACCGTCGTCTCCTCGCTGCCGCTGCTGCTGGACAAGGCCGGCGAGGCGGGCAAGCCGGTGTTCGGCAGCGAGGTGGAGCAGGTGAAGCTCGGCTGCGCGGCCAGCGAGGGATTGGACTACTTCGCCCTGGGCAAGCAGACGGGCGCGATGGCCGCGCGGGTGCTCAGCGGCGAGGCCGCGGCGGACATCCCGTATGAGGTGATCTCCGAGAGCAGCCTGTACGTCAACTACGACGCGCTGGCGGCCGTGGGCATCGAGTTGCCCGAGGACCAGGCGGCGCGGGCGATCGACGTGTCGACGCTGTAAGAAGACCGGCCCCTTCTGCGGATCCCTTTCCCGCCTGGCGGGGAGGGGATCCGCCTGCGAGGGCGCGGCATTTCAAAAGACCTTCCCGTGAGGAGGAAGACAAGATGGGCATCGTTTTGAGCACGGTCGAGCAGGGGCTGATCTACGCGATCCTCGCGCTGGGCGTGTACATCACCTACAAGATTCTGGACTTCCCCGATCTGTCGGTGGATTCCACGTTCCCGCTGGGCGCGGCGGTGACGGCCACGATGATCACCAACGGCATGCACCCGCTGCTCACGCTGCCCGCCTCCATGCTGGCCGGCGCGCTGGCGGGCGCGGTGACGGGCATCATCCACGTCAAGTGCCGCGTGCGCGATCTGCTCTCGGGCATCATCGTGATGACGGGCCTGTATTCGCTCAACCTGCGCGTGGCGCAGGACAAGGCCAACCTGCCCATCTTCGGCACGGATACGCTGTTCAAGAACGGCCTGACCGCCGCGCTGCCGGATGCCGTGGCCGACTACGCGCCGGTCCTCATCCTGCTGGCGCTCGTCGTCCTGTGCAAGCTGTGCATGGACTGGTTCCTGCGCACGCGCGCGGGCTACCTGCTGCGCGCCGTCGGCGACAACCCGACCGTCGTCACCGCGCTGGCCAAGGACGGCGGCATGGTCAAGATCCAGGGCCTGGCGATCGCCAACGCGCTGGTGGCGCTCTCGGGCTGCGTGATGTGCCAATACCAGCGCTTCTTTGAGATCTCCATGGGCACGGGCGCGATCGTCATCGGCCTGGCAAGCGTGATCATCGGCACGAACCTGTTCAAGAACCTCTCCTTCCTGCGCGCGACGAGCGCAGTCGTCATCGGCTCCATCCTGTACAAGGCGTGCGTGGCGATCGCCCTCTCCTCGGGCCTGCTGCCCAAGCCGCAGGACATGAAGTTCGTCACGGCGGTGCTGTTCCTGCTCATCCTCGCGCTGGGCGAGGTCCGCAGAAAGAAGGTGAAGGCGCATGCTTGAGCTGCGCAACGTCACGAAGATCTACCAGGCGGGCACGATCAACGAGACCTGCCTGTTCCAGGACTTCAACCTCGCCGTGCCCGACGGCCAGTTCGTCAGCGTCGTGGGCTCCAACGGCTCGGGCAAGACGTCCATGCTCAACATCATCTGCGGCTCCATCGAGATCGAGCGCGGCCAGGTGCTTGTGGGCGGCAAGGACATCACCCGCATGAGCGAGTTCCGCCGCCACCGCACCGTCGGGCGCGTATATCAGAACCCGGCGCTGGGCACCTGCCCGTCGATGACGCTGCTGGAGAACATGTCCCTGGCCGACACCAAGGGCCGGCCGTTCAACCTGCGCCGCGGCACGGATAGACGCCGCATCGCGTTCTACCGCGAGCAGCTCTCGCGGCTCAACCTGGGCCTGGAGGACAAGCTGCATGTGAAGGTGGGCAGCCTCTCGGGCGGGCAGCGGCAGGCCGCCGCGCTGCTCATGAGCACGATGACGCCCATCGACTTCCTGATCTTGGACGAGCACACCGCGGCGCTCGATCCCAAGACGGCCGAGCGCATCATGGAGCTGACGGATCAGATCGTGCGCGAGAAGAAGCTGACGACCATCATGGTCACGCACAACCTGCGCTATGCCGTCGAGTATGGCGACCGCGTGTTGATGATGCACCAGGGCAAGACGGTGTTTGACAGAGCGGGCGAGGAGAAGCGCGGCGTGACGACCGAGACGCTGCTGGGCCTGTTCAACGAGATCAGCATCGAGTGCGGCAACTGAACCGGGCTTGATTTTTGCGCCGCGGCCCCGTATAATGGACGTATGTTGCATGTATGGGAGGTCGTGACATGAAGAAGAAGCGCCTTTGGATTGCGCTGGCGGGCGCGGTGGTGCTCGTGGCGGCGGCAATTGGCGTCGCGGTGGCGCTCAACGGCGGTTCGGGCGACGGATACAAGCTGGTCGCCTCGCCGGATGGCGGCCGCGCGCGGGTGGTCGCGCGGGTGGTTCAGCCGGAGGGCTACACGCTGTCGGAGGATTCGGACGTGGACGGCGAGGAGCCGGAGTACTACTTCGAACCCGAATCGGACGAGAGCTCCGTGCGGTTCCTCTACTACACCACGGGCTATGGCGACAGCAAATCGGTCGCAGAGGCGGCCATTGCCGCCTATACGACGTTCTATGACGAGTTCGCCTCCTCCGAAGTCGCGGAGCGCACGCTCGCGGACAGGACGTTCCTGTGCTTTGACTACACCGCAGCTTACCTGAACGCAGAGGGGACTGCCATGGTCTACGAGCAGTCCGCCGTCTGCTACTTCCCGGTGGGGGAGGATGCCTTTGCCGTGTGCATCGTGAGCCTTGCGTTTGACGATGCCGACGCGTATCTGGACAAAGACGCGCTGGATGCCTACATCGCGCAGGCCTGCGCGGCGATGAACCTGGTATAATGCCGAAAAAAAGAGCGCTCCACCTCGGGGCGCTCTTTGCTTTGTCACTTTTCGACCTTCAGCCGTGGTTCGCGCGGCGGCTTGCGCGTCAGGCTCGCCATGAACCCGATCGCCAGCAGCAGCACCAGCGTCCAAATGATCGCCCAGCCGAATGTGCCCTGCGCCACCGTGAAGGGGAAGCGCTCGCTCTTGCGGATGATGGGCAGCGTCTTCGTGCGCGAGAGGGCGAAGATCACCAGGTTGCTGCTGAGCAGGTAGTAGAGGGAATTGCGGCCCAGAGATTCCAGCGGCGAGAGAATGCGGCGAAGCGGCCGGCATCCCTCGGCCCGGCCATCCACCCAGGCGGCCAGGAGCGAGAGCAGCACGATCAGCGCGCAGGGCAGCAGCAGCCACATCAGCGACGGCGGGAAGCGGCTGGGCAGGCCGTTGCGCACGGTGTAGACGGCCGCTGCGCCGGACATCGCCACCGAGAGGACGACCCACACCGCCTTGCGCTCAAATCCGTACCGCCCGGCATACAGGCCCAGCAGGAAGAAGGGCATGTATTGGAGGATGGGGAAGGCGCTGTAGCGTGTGGTGCCGATCAGCAGGCCCGCAATGGAGCTGTCCACCGCCGCATAGGGCACCAGCACGCCCAGCAGGCATGCGGCGGCCACGGCCAGTACCGCCGCCCTGCGCTCGAGCAGGCGCGGCAGCAGCGGCAACAGCAGCAGCGCCGCCAGGCCGAACAGCGCGAAGGCGATGAGGAACTCCGACCAGCCGGGGATGGACTGCAGCGTCGCCACGCGCAGAACCGTGCGGCTGCTCAGGTCGTCCGCCTGGCACAGCACCAGATAGGCGATGCCCGACAGGCAGAACGCGGCGTACGCGCGCAGCGAGGACATCAGCAGGCGCGGGGCGGCGGCCCGAAAGGGCCTGCGGCAGTAGGCGAGGTAGACGCTCTGTCCATAGGTGAAGACAAATAGCGGGAAGGCCAGGATGTTGGCCAGGGACATGGTAAAGTCGACGGACGGGATCTCGGCCTTGCCGAAGAACTGCATCACGTGGCAGAGCACCATCAGCGCGACAGTCAGGCCCTTGGCGTAGTCGATCGCTCGGTTACGGTTCATGGGAAGCCTCCATTTGCATGAGATGACCCCGCCGGCGGCCGTGAGGCGCGCGCGGCGGGGCGCTGAATTGTGCGGACAGATCAGCCCTTGATGCCGGACAGGGAGATGCCCTTGACGATTTGCTTTTCGAAGATGATGAAGAAGAGCAGGATCGGCAGCGAGGCGATCATGTTGACGGTCATGGGGATCGTCTTGTCCACGCTGAACTGGCTGACGAACGTCGGGATGCCGATGGGCAGCGTGAACAGGTCCTCGCTCATGGCGCACAGGTACGGCCACAGGTAGCTGTTCCAGTTGCCGATGAACGTGAAGATGGACACCGTCACGATGACCGTGCGCGAGAGGGGCAGGATGACGTCCTTGTACGTCCGGAACTCGCCCGCGCCGTCGATGCGCGCGGCCTCGATCAGGTCGTTGGGGATGCCCGTCAGGAAGCTGGTCATGATGATGATGTTCATCGAGCCGGCCAGCGCGGGCAGGATCAGGCCCAGATAGGTGTCGATCAGCTTGAGCTCGTTGGCCAGCACGAACAGCGCGACGATCGTCGCCTCGCCCGGCACCATCAGGCCCGCCAGGAAGTACATGTAGATGCCCTTGCGGTAGCGGAACTGCAGCTTGGCGATCGCATAGGAGGCCATGGAGCACAGCAGCGTCATGCCGATGGTGACGACCACGGCGACGAACACGCTGTTGAACAGCCAGAGCACGACCTTCGTGCCGCCGCTGAGCACCTCGATGTAGTTGGCAATGGTGAAAGGCGGCAGGAAGTAGTGGAACGCGCTGGGCAGGCTGGCCTCGTCGGTCTTGAGCGAGACGACGAAGCTCCACAGGATCGGCACGAACACGATGAAGGCCAGCAGGAATGTGATGACCTCCAGCGTCACGGTGCCGGGGGTGATCTGACGCCGCATGCCGGTGTGCGCCTTGAGATGGCGCTTGGAAGAAACCGCCGTCATTCCTCTTCCCCCTTTCTGCCGATCTTGCGCTGGATGAGCGTGAGGATGATCAGGATGAAGAACAGCACGAACGACATCGCGCAGGCGTAGCCGAGCTTCTGCTTCTGGAAGCCCTGCTCGTAGATGTACTGGATCAACGGGCGCGTCGCCCGGCCGGGGCCGCCTGCCGTGATCAGCCAGATCTGCTGGAACACCTTGTAGGAGGCGATGATCTGCAGCATCAGGATCAGGGCGGTGGTCTTGCTCAGCATCGGCAGCGTGATCTTGAACAGCTGCTGCCGGGGGGTCGCGCCGTCTATGGAGGCGGCCTCGTACAGCTGGTCGGGGATGTCCTGCAGGGCGGAGATGTAGAGCATCATGTTGTAGCCCTGCGTCCACCACAGGGTGGCGACCACGACGGTCACCCAGGCCAGGTGTTTGTCCTTCAGCCAGAAGATTTCGAATTCAGTCGGCGCGCCCAGCGAGTGCATCAGGTTGCTCAGGAACCCCATGTCGTAAGGCTGACACATGTAGATCGTGATGTAGGAGATGACCGCCACGGACAGCAGGTTGGGCAGAAAGAATACCGTGCGGTACAGCCGTTTGAGGGGAGAGGCGCGGTTGGCCAGCAGGGCCAGGACGAGCGACGAGAGCATGATCGCCGGCGTCGAGTAGAGCACGAACTTGGTGGTATTCCAAAGGGCCTGCCAGAAGTACTTATCCTCGACCATGTTGACGTAGTTGTCAACGCCGATGAAAGCCTGCTTGCCCATGAGGTTCCACTTGAAGAAGCTCATGTAGGCGCCCTGGAATACGGGATAGATGGTGAAGATGGTATAGAGCACCGTGAATGGCAGCAGGAAACACGCCGCGATCAGATCACCGCGCAGGCGCTTCTGTTTTTTTCCTTGTTGGGTCAGCTGCATGAGAAGGCCTCCTCTGATGTACAGCGTTGGCCGGGCCCATAAGCCCGGCCAACACTGCGGGATGATCGTTCAGCTCATCAGCTGATGGTCGCTTCGATTTCCTCGACGATCATGTCGTAGGTGGTCTCCGCATCCTGCTCGCCGGAGAAGAACGCGCCGATCTGGGCGATCATCGCGTCGCGGATCGGGTAGGAGTACGGGGTGGACTCGAAGTACACGACGTAGTTCGCAGCGTCCTTGTAGTCCGCGCGATAGGGTAGCGCGGCATACTCTTCGCTCTCCACGACGTTGACGTTGGCCACGACGTGGCCGGCCGTCGCCCAGTCGATGGAGTTTTCAGACGCGTACTTGAAGAACTTCATGCAGGCCTGCACGATCTCGTCGGTGTGGCTGTCCTTGACGGGCACGATCAGCGTGTGGGAGTCGCCCCAGATCGCGTAGTCGCCCTCGCCGCCGAAGCACTGCGGGGTCAGCGTGACGCCAAAGTTCAGGCCTTCGACGTTCTCGACGGTGTAGGTATTCCACACGCCGCCGATCATGATCGCCGCGTTGCCGGCCGTGAAGTACTGCACGTAGTCTTCCAGGTTGAGCGGGATGTAGCCGTTGTCATACCAGGTCTTCATGTAGTTGAGGACCTCGACGGTCTTTTCCTTGTCCAGGGTGATCTCCAGATCGGTGGTGATCACGGGCGTGCCGCCATCCTGGAAGTAGAAGGACCACCACTGACGGAACGGATCGTCGCCCGTCGTCGGGAAGGAGAAGGCGTACTTGCCCTCGGGCAGCGCGGCCTGCACCTCACCCAGCCAGGCGGAGAACTCCTCGGCGCCGCTGGGGAGGGTCAGGGTGCCGTCCTCGTTGAGGAAGCCTTCGAGCAGGTCCTTGTTGTAGAACAGAACGTTCGGGTGCGTATCCAGCGGCATCGCGTAGATGGAGCCGTCGATGGTGCACGCAGCCAGGTTGTTCTGGTTGACCATGTTCCAGTCAAAGCCGATGGCCTCCGCCGCAGCGTCCAGCGCGGTGACGACGCCCAGGTCGTACAGCTCAGGCAGCTTGGCCAGGTGGCTGACGCCGATGTCCGGGCCCTTGCCGACCGCGACCGCCGTGGTCAGCTTGGTGTAGTACTGACCCCAGTCCAGCATGACGTTGCGCACGGTGTACTCGGGGTTCGTCGCGTTGTAGTTGGCCACGATGGACTCCATCACAGCGCCCTCGCCGCCGCTGAACAGCGACCAGAAGATCAGCTCGTTCTCGCCGGCGACGATGTCTTCGGGGTTCTCAACCGCGCCGGCCTCGTTGACAACGATGCCGTCGTCCTCGGCCAGGGCTCCGACGCCGCCAAGCAGCAGTGCCAGTGCGATCAGAAGGCTCAAGAGTTTTTTCATGTGGGGAACGCTCCTTTCAAAGTTTTCAATATAAACCCATATCACACACATATGGGCTATATCCGCTCGTATGTATACGCTGGATAAACCGAATTTATGCATACAGGATGTTGTCATCCGAGGAGGATTGCGGCGGCAGGAGAGTATAAAATATCCAAAAGATGTCGGTTTAACCAAAATAACTCACAATCTTTAATATAATAATACCAACAAAGGGCATTCTTGTCAAGCCCCTAAAAAGAAAGAATGTATGATTTTATATCGCGGCGCAGGGGGCTTGTCCGCGCCGCGTTTCAGGCGTATAATAGAGAATCATTGCAGTCTTTTGTACGCTTGATGCGTTAAATGACCACAGACCTTCGCTTGAAATAAAGGAGGAACGCGCCTTGCGCTCAACGCTTTGGACCCGTCTGCTTGCGGCTGCGCTGCTCATATGCGCGCTGCTGGCGCCCACGCCCTGCGGCGCGCAGGCGCAGCAGGACGCCGCGCACCACTACCTGTTGCTCGGCCTGGATACCTACGCGGACGACATCACGGACACTGCGCGTACCGACACGATGATGCTCGTCACGCTCGACGAGACGTACGAGCGCATCATCCTCACGTCGATCCTGCGCGACACAAAGGTCCCCAACCCCAGCGGAAACGATACGAAGATCAACCTGCTGTACAAGCACTACGGCATCGAAGGCGTAACGCAGGTGCTCGAGCGCGAGCTGGAGATCGAGATCTCCGGCACGGTGCTGATCAACTACGAGAGCGTGAAGGAGCTCATCGACGCGCTGGGCGGCGTGGACATCGAGATCACCCAGAACGAGGCCAACACCATCTCCAGCATCCTGCTCAACGACGATCCGAACCTGCCCGAGGGCGCGGGCCTGGCGCACATGACCGGGCGCATCGCGCTGGCCTATATGCGCAACCGCTGGGACACGCTCGACGGCAGCTCGGGCGGCGACTTCAGCCGCACGGAGCGCCAGCGCAAGGTGCTCACGCAGCTGCTGGACAAGTGCCGCAACCTGAGCCTGTCCGAGCTGTCGAACGTCTATAATGCCATCAGCGACGGCGTGGAGACCGACATGACCGCCCTGGAGCTGCTCACGGCCATTCAGCACGGCTACAGCCTGCTGCAGGCGCCGCTGTGCGAGTACCGCATCCCCGCCGACGGCACGTATCGCTATGGCGAGCTGAACGGCTCCTCCGTGCTCAGCGCCAACTGGACGCGCAATAAGGAATACTTCCACGAGATGCTCGACACGCCGCCGGAGGCCTGACGGTGGACGCGCCCTTTCCGCCGCAGCGCGCGGCGCTCGGTTCGCTGCTGGCGGTCGCCCTGTTGCGCCCGCTGCTGTCGCTCCTCTACGCGCGGTTTGCCCCCGCGGGCATGGCCGGCTATTACGCGGCCTGCGTCCTGCAGGAGATCGCGCTCTTTGCGCTGCCCGCATACCTCGTGCTGGACGTGCGCCATCCCCACTCGCGCGCCTCGGTGCGGCGCGGTCCGCTTCGCGTGCGCGAGGCGGTTTCGTTTTTCCTCGCGGCGGCGCTGGCCGTGCTGCCGCTGGCCGGCCTGACGGGCCTGTGGCTGCTTCTCCTGCAGGCGCTGGGGGTGCCCGCGGACTCGGCTGTCGCGGCCACGCCCGCAAACGGCGCGGAGCTGGCTGTGGCGCTGCTGGCCATGGCCGTAGTGCCCGCGCTGTGCGAGGAGTGGTTCTTCCGCGGCATGCTCTTTGCCGCGCTGGAGCCGCGGCATGGCACGCGCGGCGCGCTGCTCTTGAGCGCGCTGGCGTTTGCGCTGATGCATGGCAGCCTGTCTTCGTTGCCCGTGCACCTGCTGCTGGGCCTGCTGCTGGGCGCGCTCCTGGTCGGCACGCGCTCGATCGCCGCGCCTGCGCTCTATCACGGCGCGCACAATGCTGTGACGCTGGTGGCGGGCTTCCTGCTCGCGCGCGCCGCGCCGGATGAGGCGTCCATGCAGGCGGCCCTTGCGTTTGCACCGGCGCTTCTGACGCTGCTGTTTGCGATGCTCCTGCTCTTTGCGCTCCTGCTGGCGCTGCCGCTGCGCGCCCGCGAGCGGGCGGGCGGGCCGTATGCGCCGTATCGGTTGCCTGCGCTCGGCCTGCCAATGGCGCCGGACGAGCGCGCGCTGCTGGCCGCCTGCGCGCTGGCGCTGGCATGGCCCTATGCCCGGAGTCTGTTGGGAGGGATGTTGCCGTGACGATTGCGGTCGTCGGCGTGGGCCGGCTGCGCGAGCGGTTCTACCGCGACGCCGCCGACGAATACCTCAAGCGATTGAAGCGCTTTGGGCCGGTCGAGGAGATCGAGCTGCCTGACCTGCCCGAGCCCGCGCACAGCTCGCCGGCCATCGAGGAGCAGATCCGCCGCAGGGAGGGCGAGGCCATCCTCGCGCGCGTGAAGCCCGGCGATTACGTCGTGGCGCTGTGCATCGACGGGCGGCAGATGCCCTCGGAGCAGCTGGCCGCGCGCGTGCGGGCGCTGGAGGACCGCGGCGTGCAGCGCGCGCTGTTCGTGATCGGCGGCTCGCTGGGCCTGTCGGACGCGGTCGTGCGCCGGGCCGACGAGCGGCTCTCGTTTTCCCCGATGACGTTTCCCCACCAGCTCGCCCGCGTCATGCTGCTCGAGCAGCTCTACCGCGCGCGTAAGATCGGCGCGAACGAGCGGTATCACAAATAAAGCGCAAGACAGCAAGATAAAAGAAAGAAGGAATTCACATGCGCGCCCATGAACGACTGCTCGCCTATGTCCGCGTGGACACGACCTCCGACGAATTCGCCGGGAAGACGCCATCGACTCCCGGCCAGCTGGAGCTGGCCGGACAGCTCGCCGACGAGATGCGCTCGCTCTCCTTTGAGGACGTGCGCGTCACGGACGATGGCTTCGTCTACGGCTTCCTGCCCGCGACAAAGGGCCTGGAGCACCTGCCCTGCCTGGGCCTGATCGCCCATATGGACACCGCGCCGGACTTTGCCGGCAAGGACGTGCGCCCGCAGGTGCACGAGCACTACGACGGCGGCGACGTGCGCCTGCCCGGCTCGGGCGACGTGCTCTCGCCGGCGCAGTTCCCCACGCTGGCGCGCCTGGTGGGCAAGACGCTCATCACCACCGACGGCACGACGCTGCTGGGCGCGGACGACAAGGCCGGCATCGCCGAGATCCTGACCGCGTGCGAGCAGATCGTGCAAAGCGGCGCGCCGCACTGCCGGCTGGCCGTGGCGTTCACGCCGGATGAGGAGATCGGCTCGGGCATCGAGCGCTTCGACGTGGCGGGCTTTGGCGCGAACTTCGCCTATACGGTCGACGGCGGCGATCCGGGCGAGCTGGGCTTTGAGAATTTCAACGCGTGCGGCGCGCAGTTCGACGTGCAGGGCGTGAGCGTGCACCCCGGCAGCGCCAAGGACACGATGGTCAACGCGTCGCTGGTGGCCATGCAGATCAACGCCATGCTGCCCGCCGGCGAGACGCCGCGCGACACCGAGGGGCGCGAGGGCTTCTTCCACCTGACGGACATGCAGGGCGACGTGGAGAGGGCGCGTCTGCGCTACATCGTGCGCGAGCACGACGCGGCGCGGTTCGAGGCGCGCAAGGAGCAGCTGCGCCACATCGAGCAGCTGATCAACCACCGCTATGGCGCGGGCACGGCCAGGCTGACGATCCGCGAGCAGTACCGCAACATGATCGAGCAGATCCGCCCGCACATGCACCTGATCGAAAACGCGCACGAGGCCATGCGCGAGGCCGGCATGGAGCCGCAGGATGTGCCCGTTCGCGGCGGCACGGACGGTGCGCGCCTTTGCTACATGGGCCTGCCCTGTCCCAACCTGTGCACCGGCGGCTATGCGTTCCACGGGCGCTTTGAGCACATCGCCGTGGAGGATATGGACGCCTGCGTGCGCATGCTCGTGGCGCTGGTCGCGCGCTATTCGCGCTGACCCGCCGCCATTTGCGCACGGGGTGGGTGACAGCCAAACCCGGGGTGTGATATAATAGGAGGAAGAAGGCGCACCCCGCCCAACGAACACAACGGACAGAAAGGAATCCCGCCCATGAAACGATTGGCCTTGCTCCTGCTCCTCCTGCTGCTGGCAGCGCCCCGCGCGCTGTGTGAGGAAGAGCCCACCTACGTCTTCCCCTTCGAGGGCTTCCGCTTCACCGCCGCCGAGGGCGAGCGCGTGCTGACGCAGGACAACCTCTCGGAGTATGCGGAGCTGCTCGCCGGCCTGGGCACCTCGCCCGAGGTGATGCTCTCCAGCTTCGCCGCCAATCAGACGGTGATGGAGGTGCTGCCCGAGGGCGGCGGCCAGTATGCGCTGCGCGTGGCCGGGGCGGGCGCGTTTGCGGATTACGGCTCCGCCGCGCAGATGGATGAGGAGGCGCGCGCGGCGTTTCGCGCGTCCTTTGCCGACTCGGGCATGTATCAGAACGTCGCATGGTCTGAAAACCTGCCCGACTACCTGACGATGACCTCCTCCGCGCTGCAGGGCGACGCGCAGGTCTACACCCTCTCGTATGTGACGCTGCGCCATGGGCAGCTCTACCTCATGAGCGCCACGATCATCGGCCGCACGCCGGGCGCGCAGGACGCCCAGGCGCTGGAGGAGCTGCTCTCGCGCGTGACGTTCCTGGGCCGCCTGGCCACGCCCGAGCCGACGCCCAGCCCCACGCCCGAGCCGACGCCCAGCCCCACGCCCAGGCCGACCCCCGGCAGCGCGCAGCTGACCGCCTCGCAGGAGGGGCTGACGCTCATCGTCGCGGATATGCCCGCGTGGACCGACGAGGAGGATCTGACTGTCACCGGCACCACGATGGCCGGCGCGACGGTGCGCCTGATGTATGCGGGCGAGCGCATCGCGCGGGCCACGGCGGACCAGCGCGGCGCGTTCAGCCTGACCGCCACGCTGCCCGAGGAGGGCGATCTCTCGCTGACCGTCGAGGCCTCGCTCACCGGCCAGGCGACCGCCTCGCAGACGTATGCCCTGCGCTTTGAGCGCCGGGACGCGCAGATCTCCGTCACCGAACCGGAGGGCGGCGTCGTGCAGCAGACCAAGTTTTACATGCGCGGCGTCACCGAGCCCAACGCAACCGTCTACGTCAAGGGCGAGGGCGTGTCCACCAACGTCAAGGCCAACGCCCGCGGCGTCTTCTCCGTGCCGATGAACATGGAGAAGGAGGGCACGTTCACCTACGAATTGACGGTCAAGGCCGACGGCCTGAACGAGGGCGGCACGACCTATACGATCACCCGCCAGTTCAGCGAGCGCGAGCGGCTGGCCGAGTTCCGCGGCTCGCTGTCGGCCACGAGCTACGACGCGCTGCTGGCCGATCCCGCCGCCCATGCGGGCGAGAGGCTCTCCTTCCGCGTGCGCATCGCCGCCTTTGGCGACGTGGAGGGCGCGGCCGGCATGCTGGTCTACACCGCCGACATCGGCCGCGACGTCATGACCGACCCCGTGTGGGTCTTCAGCGACGAGATCCTCTCCTTTGGCGAGGGCGACGTGCTCACGATCTACGTGACGGTCGAGGGCACGTCCGTGGACTACGACGGGCAGCTGCTGCCGGCCGTGCGCCTGTGGTTCTACAACGAATGATGCGACCGACGCGAGGGAGGTGCCCGCGATGAAACGCGTCTGGACGGCCGCGCTCCTGATTCTGCTGCTGTCGCTGTGTCCCGCAGCGCTGGCGCAGCAGGTCGTCATGGAGGATGCCGGCGTGGCGATGGAATTCCCCGACCCGTGGCTCGTGCTCTCGCCCGCGACGGTGCGCGTCTATGCGGATCTGCTCGCCGATGCGGGCCTGGACGCCGCCGCGATGGCCGAGCGATATAAACAGGACGGCGTCGTGTGCGAGGCGTGGTCGGAGGACTTTACGCAGAGCCTGCGGCTGTGCGTCACCTCCGACGAGCGCAGCCAGCGCATCCACGACATCGAGCGGGCGACCTCCAGCGAGCGCAGCCAGCTCGCCAGCCTGTTTGAGAACAATCGCTACGAGGGCCAGAAGAGCAATGTACGCTATCAGTCGGCCTCCTGGCTGACGCACTCGTCGATGGGCCGCTTCCTGCTGCTGCGCTACAATGTGCGCGAGAACGATGAGATCGTCGCGCGCGGCCTGCAGTACTTCACCATCCGAAACGGCGTCAACTACGTGATCGACTGGCAGGTCTCGGGCCGCAGCCTGACGAACGCAGACCTGACGTGGTTCCGCCAGGAGATCCTGGAGAACTTCCTGTTCACCGTGCAGATCGACCCGCCGCCGCTGCCCGTGACGCTGGAGGTTGCGCTGCCCACGGAGACGGGCAGCGCGGATCTGACCGTCTCGGGCACGGCCAGCGCAAACGCCACGCTGACGCTCTCGGGCGTGTGCGGCGAGGGCGAGCAGACCGTGCTCGCGCAGGGCGAAGCGTCGTCCAGCGGATCGTTTACGCTCTCGTTCACCCTCCCCCAGGAGGGCGAGTACTTCCTCACCCTGCGGGCCGAGAAGGAGGGCTATGCCCCCGCCTCTGCGTCGGGCCAGCTGACATATGAAGCCCGGCTGCTGCCGGTCAACTTCACGCAGCTGCCCACAGGCGATGTCACCACGGACACGACGGCGCTCTCGGGCACGACGCTTTCGGGCGCGTCGATCCAGCTGCTGAGCGAGAAGGGACTCGTCACGCGGCGCGTGGGCTCTTCGGGCGCGTTCTCCTTCGAGCTGACGAGCGACACGGAGGGCGTGCACGAGTACACGCTCGTCGTCACGCTCGACGGCTACGACCAGCGGCGCATCCCCATCACCTTCACGCGCGTGATCACCGACGCGCAGCGCATGCAGGCGATCAAGGATTCCGCAGTACGCCTGTCCTACGCGACGCTGCAAAACCGCAGCGACGAGCACGCGGGCGAGGTCATGCGCCTGTCGGGCCAGGTGGCCGAGGTCACGCAGGGCGACGGCGTGTGGTTTGTGCGCATGAACATCACGCAGGATACGCGCGGCAATTGGAGCAGCCCCGTGCTCATCACCTGCGCGGACAATCCGGGCATCGAGAGCGGCTCCAACATCGTCATCTATGCCAGCGTGGCCGAGCCCTTCGTGGAGCAGGATCTGGAGGGCCAGGATGTGCTGGTGCCGGGATTTACGTTCATTCTCTGGGAACAACAGTAAGCTGCATTGACAAAAACACGGCGAACCGCTATACTGTTACCCGGTCTGCGCCCGCATGGCGCAGGCCCCATCCTGATCATATAGGAGGCATCCCGGATGCCGACAGAAAATGACAAGCGCTATCTGGTGCTGATCCCGGCCTATAAGCCGGATGAACGCCTGATCACCCTGACCGAGGCGCTCGTCGCGCGCGGACTGAGCGTGCTCCTCGTCGACGACGGCGGGCAGGAGCGCTTCCTGCACATCTTCGCCCGCTGCGAGCAGGCGGGCGCGCACGTCGTGCGCCATGCGGTCAACATGGGCAAGGGCCGCGCGCTCAAGACCGGCCTGAACGAGATCCTGCTGCACTTTGCGGACGTGCGCGGCGTCGTCACCGCGGACGCGGACGGCCAGCACACGCCCGACGACATCGAAAAGGTCATCGCCGCCATGGAGGAACACCCGCGCGCCCTGGTGCTCGGCTCGCGCGCATTCACCGGCAACGTGCCCTTCAAGAGCCGCGCGGGCAATGCGATCACGCGCGTGGTCTATCACCTGGCCAGCGGCGTGCGCGTCTACGACACGCAGACGGGCCTGCGCGGCCTGCCCGCAGACAGCCTGCAGGCGATGGTCGCCATCGACGGCGAGCGCTACGAGTACGAGATGAACGTGCTGCTCAAGCTGCGCGAGATGAACATGCCCGTCGTCGAGGTGCCGATCCAGACCATCTATATCGACGACAACAAGGGCTCGCACTTCCATCCCGTGCGCGACGCCTGGCGCATCTACCGCGTGATTCTGCGCTTCATCTTCTCCTCGGCCGCGTCCTTTGCAATCGACTACGGCCTGTATCTGCTGCTCTATCCGCTCTTTGCGCGCCTGTTCCTCGCGCATCCCGGATGGGCGGCCGGCGTCAGCTACGCCGCCTCGCGCATCGTCTCCTCGCTGGTGAACTATCACCTCAACAAACACACGGTCTTTGGTGGACAGGGCGGGCATAGCGCGATCGCGCGTTACTATGCGCTGGCCGCCGTACAGCTGCTCGTCGGTGCTGGCCTGACCTCGCTGCTCGCGCGTGTGGTGCCGGCCGGCCTGGCCAAGCTGCCCATCGACGCGTGCCTGTTCTGCATCAGTTTCATCATCCAGCGCGACTTTGTGTTCCGCAGCCGCCACCACCGCAAGGCGTCCAGGGACGCCTGAGGCTGCGGGGAGGATTTCACATGAAACACATCTTCCGTCTGCTGCTCGCGTGCGCCATGTTGGCGTGCGCGTGCGCCGCGTCCGCCGAAGAGGCGGACGCATCGTTTTATGGCGCCGCGACGGCGTCGCAGGCCGAGGGCGTCGTGGTGACGATCAGCGCCGCCGGCGATGTGATCATTGGCGCGGACGTGCGCAAGGAGAAAACTGCCTTCACGGAGGAGCCCGCCCGCCAGGGCGGGCACC
>CALVNS010000026.1 GCA_944349855.1 uncultured Eubacteriales bacterium
TAGCGTTCTTTTTGCTGCTTGTCAATGCGAATTGCACACTGCTTTGCAAAAACACTCCTTGACAAATCTCGTCTCAGCAAGCAATGCAATCGTTTTACTTTTTGCACTTCGCTTGTTGGGGACACAGTCCCCAATCCCCTGTAATGCAGAGCAAGCTCTGCGGTTGTGCCGGCGAAACCGGCGGATACGCCGATGCCCGACTACCAAAAAGCCGTCGATTTGCCGAATGGCGCAGGCGTTTCAGCGTTTCGTTTGCAATATATACCCCTGTATAACAAAAGACGATGCCTGGGCAGCATCGCCAAAGACAGCCAAACGGAGGTGGAGACCATGCGGGTCATCCGATATGACAAGCTGGTCCGTGACAGAATCCCGGAAATCATCAGGGCGTCGGGGAAGTCCTGCGCCACGGAAGTGCTCTCCGATGAAGCGTATCTCAAGATGATTGACGCCAAGCTCGATGAGGAACTGGCTGAGTATCACCAGGAGCAGAACCTGGAAGAACTGGCGGATCTGCTGGAGGTTTTGCGCGCAGCCGTCATCGCCAGAGGGTTTACCCTGGATGAACTTGAGTCCGTGCGCGCACAGAAGGCGGCCAAACGCGGCGGTTTTGCGCAAAAGATTCTTTTGAAAGAAGTCATTGAAAGCGAATGATGGAGGGTGTCCCATGCCTACGGTCAAAGCGAACAGAAAAGGCAATAGCAGCGCTGAGGAACGGTTCATAGAGCTGTTCTGCGATGTGTTCGGCCCGGAGCGGGGGCAGTATGTCTACATGCAGTATCCGTTTGTGGACATCTATGGCGGACACCGCACCATCGACTATGCGCTCCATAGCAACGAAGGGCGCATCGCCATCGAGGTAGACGGCAATCAATGGCACCAGCCGGGAATTGTATCAGAGGACAAATACCACGACGATCTGCTCAAGCAGAACAGCCTTGTCTATGAGGGCTGGAAGGTCTACCGCTGGACTTCACGACAAATCGAGAAGACACCCGAGCGGATCAAGGATGAGTTGATCACGTTTCTGGGCACGTCACCGATGTTCCGGTATATCGAAGATACGTTGCCGCCCCAGCAGGGAAAAGCGTTTGAGCTTCGCGAACATCAGGAAGCAGCCCTGGCTCAGCTGGAAGCCATGCGCAACGCCCATGAAACCATAGCGCTGCTTTATCACGCCACCGGGACGGGCAAAACGGTGACAGCTGTCTCCGATGCCAAGCGCTTGGGCAAACGTACCCTGTTCCTCGCCCATACGAAAGAGTTGGTTTACCAGGCCTACAACTGCTTCCGAAATCTCTGGCCGGAGGTCAGCGTCGGCCGGTATGTGGAGGGATACAGGGAAGCCGATGCGTATGTCGTATGCGGCAGCATCCAGAGCGTGGCAGCGAATATCGGCATGTTCGCACCGGATGATTTCGGCTATCTGGTGATTGACGAATGCCATCACGGGACGGCGGAGACTTACAGGAAGATCATGTCGTACTTCAATCCTTCGTTTACGCTGGGGCTGACGGCCACACCCGAGCGGACCGACGGGGAAGACCTGCTGGATATCTTCAAAAACGTCGCGCACAAGCTGGATCTGAAAACGGCGGTTGAGCTGGATGCGCTGGTGCCTGTGCGCTGTATCCGCATCGCTACCAACATTGATCTGCGCGATGTGCGCATCAACGGTTTCCAGCACAATGCGCTTGACCTGGAGAGCAAGATCCAGATTCCCGGGCGCAACCAGCTGATCGTCGATACATATTGCGAGTATGTGAAAAGCAAGCCGACGGTTGTGTTCTGCATGTCGGTGAGGCACGCGCAGGAAATGGCCCGTCTTTTTCAGGCGAAGGGCATCGACGCGCGCAGCATATCCGGCAGCACCAAACCAGCGGAGCGCAAACGTATCCTCGAACAATATGAATCCGGGAAAATTCCAGTGCTCTGCGCGTGCGATCTTCTCAACGAAGGCTGGGACAGTCCGCATACGCAGGTGCTGTTTATGGCGCGCCCCACCATGTCCAAAACCATCTACATGCAGCAGCTGGGACGCGGTATGCGCAAGTCGGAAGGCAAAGATCACCTGATGGTCTTCGACTTTGTAGACAATGCCAACCTGTTCAACATGCCTTATTCCATGCACCGTCTGCTTAATCTAAGCGAATACCGCCCCGGCGGTCTGGTGCTCGGGAAAAAAGAGAGCATTCGCTGGGATCATGAAATGTTTGCCAAGGGAGAAAAGCCGGAGGTGCTGATCGATTATCCCGTCCATGTCACCGACATGGAACACGTCGATCTGTTCAACTGGCAGGAGCAGGCGAAGAACATGGTTTCCCAGATCGAGTTTACCCGTCGCGTCAGCGTTCAGAGCGAAACCATTGAACGGTATATTCGCGAGGGAAAGCTCGTCCCGGATCTTGAAGTTCCCATCGGCGAGCGCAGAAGTTTCAAGTACTTTTACCCGGAAACCGTCGCCCGGTATGCCAGGGAATACAACTGGAAGCTGATCACACCCGCCAACATGAAGGAGATGTTCATGGACATGGTGACTGCCATGACCATGAGCTATTCCTACAAACCCGTCTTTATTCTGGCGTTTCTGGATCACATGGATGAGCGTGGGCAGGCCCGCATCGAGGATGTCGTTCAGGAATTCGCATCCTTCTATGAGCATCGGATAGAGCAAGGCAAAGCCGCGGAGAAGCGTCCCTGCATTTTCACCAAAGGCGGGTACACGGACAAGGATGTGGAACGGCTGATCCTGTCCATGCCTTTCAAGCGGTTTGAGGACATGAACTTCATGCATCACGCCAGACATCTGGGCATCATACAGATGGGAAAAGCGATTTTCCGGCGGCTTGAAAGCACGGATATCGAAAGAATCAGGGCATGCTGCCGAGCAGCATTGAGGCAGTACTTTGGGGAGCAGGACGCGGTGAAATCATCCTTTGCACAGGATATTTGAGCGCACGTTTTGAGTGGAGAGGATATCGTAACCCTTTCTGAAAGCGCTATTTGCCGCTGGGACTTTCCTCCATGATGGGCCAAGGCTCAGCGAAAAAACGGCTTGACGTACGTTTCGCGGGAAAAGGTAATCCTCTGCTTTCATCATTCGCTTGTACCCTGCCTGCTTCAAATGACAGGATGTTCAGGCAGGACACCCGAGCAAACGGACACTGTGGCCTTGCACCACGGTGTCCGTTTTTATAGGAATTACGTTAGTGCAGCAGCCGTAATTGTTTCAATGCTTCGCCTACGGATTGCAGCGCTTGCAGGGAACATACCCTTGCGAGATGGCGCTCTCTCTGGAATCAAAGGGCACCCTGTTGCTGTCCTTCATGTCATCGACCGAAGCACAGTTAGCATAATGAAATTTTCCCGTGTTCAGGTTGCCGATATAGGGCGCCGACTGAGGCGCTGCGGCGGGCATGTCGCCCGGCTGGACCGAAGTGAGCGTATCCGCAGCCAGCCATAGCGCGCTGGCGTCGCAACGCCTTTGCGTTGTGAAGGAGAGCGTTTCGCCATCGCTGATGCACGTTACCGTTCCCTGCAGGTCCGTGCGGTATAGCGTTGCACCGGCATCCCGCAGACGGCTGAAGACGGTTTCCGTCGGATGTCCGTAGGCGTTTCCCGCCCCGACGCTGATGACCGCGTAGGATGGCATGACCTCACGCAGAAAGACATAGGACGATGACGTATCCGAGCCATGATGCCCAACTTTCAACACGTCCGCGCGCAGATCATACCCGGCGTCGATGATGTCGTGTTCCGCATCCCACTGCGCGTCCCCGGCAAAGAGAAAGGCATTTTGCCCATGCAGAATGCGAACCACAAGGGAGTTGTCATTGGTGTTCTCATAGGTCCGGACAGGCGATAGAAATTCAAGGGTGAGATCGCTAAGCCCCATGCGGTCTCCCGGGCTGGGCACCGTGATGGGAATGTTCTGCCGGGCTGTATATCTTCGAAACGAGTCAAACGCCTTGCTGTCGTAGCTCGTGACAGAGGAATAGACAGAGCCCACGCTGCAGGCCTCAAACGCGCCGGAAAGGCCGCCCACATGATCCTCGTGCGGGTGCGTGGCGATCATGACGTCGATATGCTCAAGGCCCAGCGTCTGCCTGAGATAGGCGTAGATCAGGCTGCTGTCTGCGCTGTTGCCGCCGTCGATCATGACGGAGACATCGCCGCACTGGAGAATGGCCGCGTCTGCTTGTCCTACGTCCAGAAAATGCACGGTCAGCAAATCAACCGTGGACGCTGCGCTGCTTCGCCCAACAGATAGGCACAAAGCAATCAGTACCAATAGAACCTTCCAAAACTTTTGCATGATGTCCTCCTGAAACCACGAAAGGATTCCATACCGTCGCATTGAACAGTATGGCTTGATTGTGCCATCTGCCGGACTGCCCATAAGAAAATGAGAAAACAGAGGATTCCCTTTGGATTCAAACGGCTTTTCGCCGTTCTGTTTCGTACCGGCTCATCGCTACACGGTATTCTGAAACGGTATTTTAATCACGATTATATCGTATCATACAGCGTAGCCTAACAGTAAAATGAAGAAAAGGTGGTGAGGCTTTGGATGTGCTCGAACGTTTGAATGCCCTTTTGAAGGCGCGTGGCTGGACGCGATACCGCCTTGCCAAGGAAAGCGGTTTAACCGAATCCACGCTGGCAAACATTTTCCAAAGAAATGCTATGCCGTCGCTGGACACTTTAGAACGGATTTGCAACGGTTTCGGCATCACGCTGTCCCAGTTTTTTGCACAGGGCAAAATGGTTGAACTCACGCCGGAATTGAGCGAAGTCTTTGAAAACTGGCGAACGCTGACGCCCGAGCAGAAAGAGGCCATGCTCGTTTTGCTCCATACCTTCAACCATGACAAAGAATGAGGAAGAAGCAGTCCGGCTTCTTCCTCATTTGTATTGATGGATCAAACATGTATGGATCATGGCTGTTTGGGTTCTGAAAAACACCTCCCGATGACCGGCAAGGGCGCAAGCCATCCTGAAATGCATCCGCGTTTTGCTTCCCTTGGCTTACATCCGTATAATACGGATATAAACTATTATAATGTGTTTTCTCCGTGGTTACAATGGATTAACATAAATTCTTGGAATATCAGAGGGCGCATCATGGAACTTGATTATAAAGCAATCGGCAAGCGGATCAAGATTGCCCGGATCAAGGCTGACCTGACGCAGGAGCGCCTTGCCGAACGGATCAACATCTCTCCAACGCATCTGAGCAACATTGAAACCGGAACAACCCGCGTCAGCCTGAGCACGATGATCAGCATCGCAAACGCGCTTTCCGTCACCAGTGACGATCTTCTCTGCGACAGCATTGTCAAGGCAAAAGCACAGTTTGAAAAGGATATTGCGCTGTTGCTGGAGGATTGCGACGAGTATGAAATCCGCATCGTAAAGGATATGATTGCGTCCCTGAAGGAGAGCCTGCGCAGGGATGCCGGTCTCCGCGCGGCCGGCAGGAATGCTGATTAAAATGTTTTCTTGTAACCCGATTGCACAAGCACCAGTTGCCTGAGCCTTTCAGACAGCCGGCGCTGTTTTCTTTTCCTCAACACAGAATAGGTCCGCATCATCAACTGTCCCCGGCCCCTTTCGCATCCCCGTCCCTTGGCCTTGCCGGTATTTTGCGCCGGTTCCGCCTGAATGCCCAATACCAGGCAACCGGGACTGTGCTGGTAAATTTTATTTCCTTGACTGTCGATGCCGCAAGGCGGTCAAATCCACCGTAGTGACCGACGATAAACTCCATGACGCCATACGCCACAATGTGCCGATGGCAAGGCAGCGCTTCATGTCTATTCCATACTTCCAACCCTTTTGAGTTATTTTAACTCAAAAGGGTTAATCTTTTTAAGAGGAACCGGGTATCATCGTCAGTAAAAAAGAGGTGAACCCCATGAACATCGGCGAAGCCGTCAAGGAACGCATCCTGGAACTGTGCCGGGAGCGTGACATTTCCATCAATAGGCTCTGCAGCATGAGCGGTGTGACCCAGTCCACAGTCAACAACATCATCAGCGGACGCAACCGCAGCGCCACGGTCTCTACCATCAAGAAACTCTGCGATGGGCTGGGGATCACCATGGAGGACTTCTTCCATTCTCCGTTATTCTGGAATTTGGAACAGGAAATTCAATAGCGACAACCCTTCTGCATCCATACCCAACAGACAGGCGTGCAGGCGGGTTTTTTATCTGCGGCGATACAGGTTATGGAGGATCACAAATACCGGCCAACCGGGACTGGAAATCGCCCCGGGCCTGTGCTATGATAAATGCGTTGCATGAAAAGGGAGGAACCGCCTTTGCGGCAATTCCCTTTGGTTTTCAATCCCTTTGCGATGCAGAGGGAAATAAACTGCACGCCATCATAAAAAAAAAACGCTCGTGTGCAAAAGAGAAAGGAGACCCCTATGCCCTGTACAACGATTCTGGCCGGCAGGAAGGCCACCCATGACGGCTCGACGATCATTGCCCGCAATGACGACGGCGGATTTGAAGCCAAGCGTCTCTTGGCGCATCCGGCCAGGGAGAAGGCCACGACGTACAAGACCGTCATCTCCCACCTGACGGTGGAGCTTCCGGAGAACGCCCTGCGCTATACCGACTGCCCCAACGTGTCCCAGAAAAATGGCGTATGGCCCGCCTGCGGCATCAACGAGGCCAACGTGGCCATGACGGCCACCGAGACGATCACCAGCAACGCCCGGGTTATTGGCGCGGACCCCTATGTCCGGTATCAGGAGAAGAAGGGCCGCAATGGTAAAGAGGTTCCCGGCGGAATCGGCGAAGAGGACCTGGTGACGCTGGTGCTGCCCTATATTCACTCTGCCCGGGAAGGCGTGCTGCGCACCGGCGCGCTGCTGGAGCAGTACGGCACCTATGAACCCAACGGCATGGCCTTTGCGGACGCCAATGAGGTCTGGTGGCTGGAGACCATCGGCGGCCATCACTGGATCGCCAGGCGGGTGCCGGATGACCGCGTGGTCATCATGCCCAACCAGTTCGGCCTGGATCACTTTGACTTTGAGGACGCCTATGGGGAGCGGAAGGAAAACCTCTGCTCCAAGGATCTGCGCGAGTTTGTGAACACATACCACCTGGCGCTGGATACGGGCGCGGGCTTCAACCCGCGGCTGGCCTTCGGCTCCCATTCGGACGCCGACCACATCTACAACACGCCCCGCGCCTGGTTCATGGCCCGCTATTTCCTGCCCCGCACCCACAAGTGGGACGGAGACAACGCGGACTTCACCCCGGAGAGCAACGACATCCCCTGGTCCTTCGTGCCGGAGCGCAAGGTGACGGTGGAGGATGTGCGCTACCTGCTGGGCTCCTATTATCAGGGAACGCCCTACAATCCCTACGACAAAAGCGCCGCCTGTAAGGGCAAGTACCGCACTATTGGCGTGCCCAACAGCGACGTCTGCGGCATCATGCAGATCCGCGGCGGGCTGCCCAAGGCCATTCAGGGCGTGGAGTGGCTGTCCATGGGCGGCAGCGGGTTTACGGCCTGCTTCCCTGTCTACGCCAATGTGACGGAGTTCCCCAAGTACCTCAGCGGCACCACGGATACGGTCTCCACGGACGCCATGTACTGGCACAGCCGCCTCATCGCCGCGTTGACGGACGCGCATTTTGGCAATGCCCTGCTGTTTGACGAGCGATATGTGAACGCCGTGATGAACCGGGGGCAGCAGTTCCTCTACGAATATGACGAGAAGATCCGGCAGGGCGCGTCTGCCGAAATCCTGAAGGAGGCCAACCAAAAGATTGCCGACATGGTCAGGGAGGAGTCGGACAAGGCCCTTGGGCAGATTCTCAAGAACGCCTCCGAGCACATGAAGATCCGCTATCACAGAGGGGACAACTGAGCGGACAATATTTAGGAAGAAACAAAGCAGCACCGGCCGCCTGAGCGATCAGCGGGATGGTGCTGCTTTTCTATGTAGAAACAGGGTTATCATACATTCCCAAACCATTTTGAGTACCCCCTCAAATCCACTGCCAGGGTTTTGATAAAAGTGGAAATTTGGAGGCCAAGCCAATAATCTGGCAAATCACCGTCATTGCATGGAATCCTTTGGCGATTCGTCGCGCAAACAAAAACCCATCCCGCAGCGCCTGCCGCAGGATGGGTTTATTCTGTTGGATTTTCCGGCGCATACAGCGCGCAGCACTCGTCGATGATGCGCTCTACGATCCGAACCTGAGAGGGCGTCAGCCTCCGCAGCTTGTCCGAAAGGATCAGAAGGTCCTTGTCGATGATGTCGCCGGTCAGCAGATAGTCTGCGCTCACCTCAAGGGCTGTGGCGATTTTCAGGAGGTTTTCGGGACGCATCGCCCGTTTCCCCGCCTCAGCGTAAGAGACAAACTGCGCGGTCACATCGCCTTTTTCGGCCAATGCCTCCTGCGTCAGACCCAATTTTTTGCGGCGATCCATGATCCGCTGGCCGATTTCCTTCAGACACAGCTCGGCATCTGTCATCCCCTCACCTCCATTCCACTTGTTAAATTATATCCACAATCAGCGATAGAATTAAGGGCGTATTGTTGAATAAAATCAACAATACAACATATAATAAAGGGGGATGAGGAACGGAGGCCAGCATGAGAGAAAGAACCATGTGTTTTACCGGACATCGAAACATTCCTGCCGGGCAATACGATGCTGTGTATCACCGATTGAAAGACGTCCTTGCAGAGGCAATCGGCAGGGGATACCGCTATTTCGGCGCAGGCGGCGCGTTGGGCTTTGATACCATGGCAGCTCAAGCGGTGCTGGAGCTGAAAAGAACGTATCCTTTCATTCGTCTGATCCTGGTTCTGCCCTGTCCTTCCCAGGCAAGCCGCTGGAAGGAACAGGATCAAAAGGTTTATGAGCGAATCAAAGCGCAGGCGGATAAGGTCATATACACCTCGCAACGGTATACCAAGGATTGCATGTACCGGCGCAACCGTCATCTGGTGGATGGCAGCAGCATGTGCATCAGTTACCAGACCAGACCAACCGGCGGAACTGCTTATACCGTGAGCTACGCCCGAAGGAGCGGCCTTGCGGTCATCAACATCGCGCAGGAAACGGCTTGCAAGCCGGAGTGACGAATATGGACTTTGAATGGAATATCACCTGCAAGAGCAAGTGCCGCATCACGGGCCATACCCAACAGCGACGTTTGCGGGATCATGTAAATCCGTAGTGATTTGCCAGAGAACCTTCGCTTCAAAGTGGTTCCTTCTTCCCATTCTTTTCTTTCGCTTGACAAGAATGATTAGAATGAATAGAATATGATTAGAATAGAACGGGAGGGAGGAGCCGTCATGCAATTCCAGGAAAGCGAGACCGTCGAGCTGAAGCGTACATATGTGGAGGATCTCCGCAAGGAGATCATTGCCATGGCGAATGGCGCCGGCGGAACGATTTATGTCGGCGTCAACGACGATGGGACCGTCGAAGGCATAGAGGCTCCCGATTCCATGATTCAGAGAATCGCCAACGGGGTTCGCGACGCGATCAAGCCGGATATCACGATGTTTCTCCATTATGAAACCCGGACAGTGTCAGGGAAGAACATCCTTGCGATTTCCATTCAGCCGGGAACGAACAAGCCGTATTATCTGGCGGCAAAGGGCTTGCGCCCGGAAGGCGTATTTGTGCGGCAAGGGACTTCATCCGTGCCGGCCTCCGATGCGGCCATCCGCAGGATGATCAAGGAGACGGATGGAGAGAATTACGAAGACATGCGCTCGCTGAACCAGGCGCTGACCTTTGAGGAGGCGGAAAGAGCCTTCCGAAAGGAAAACCTGGCATTCGGGCTTTCGCAGATGCGATCGCTTGGCATGATGGGAGCAGACGGTCTGTACACCAATCTGGCCTTGCTGTTATCGGACCAGTGCCCGCATATCATCAAGGCGGCGACATTCAGCGGAGAGGATCAGCAGGATTTTCAGGACCGCCGGGAGTTTGGCGGCTCGCTTCTCACGCAGATCAGCGATGCCTATGCGTATCTAGACCTGCGCAACCATAACCATGCTTCCTTTGACGGGCTTTATCGCACGGACCAAAAGGATTATCCGGTTCCGGCATTGCGCGAGGCATTGCTCAATGCGGTTGTGCACCGGGATTATGCCTTTTCTGCCGGGACGCTGATCAGCGTGTACGCGGATCGCATGGAGTTTGTTTCAGTCGGCGGTTTGGTTCATGGCATCTCGCTGGATGACGTGCTGCTGGGGCTGTCCGTTTGCCGCAACCCCAAGCTTGCGAACGTGTTTTACCGTCTGAAGCTCATCGAGGCATACGGCACGGGGCTTAAGAAGATTCAGACGGCCTATGAAAGCGATGTCCGGCAGCCCACATTCCTGGCGACGCCGAATGCATTCAAGGTTGTGCTTCCCAGGAAGACGCCCCACAATACAGCCCCTGTAAGCAAGCGAAATGCCAGTGAAAGAGCCGCGACCATTTTGGAATATATCAAGGCAAACGGAGGCGCGACGCGGCATGACATTGAAGCCCTGCTGGATGTCAAGACCGCAACAGCGGTTCGGGCCATCAGGGAGTTGCTGGATACCGGGGCGATTGTCACGGTTGGCAAAGGGAAAAACACAAGGTATGTCATCGCGGAAAAGTGAAGCACCTGCATGGTAGCGCAACCACCGCTTTTCAGTATCCTTACAGCATAAACAGCGGTGCATGAAGCAGGACTGCACGCTTTACATGATGGCGAACAGCTTCTGATCGAGCTGAAAAAATCAAATAAACCTTATCAAGTCACTTTTTCCAAACAGGGTGATCGCCATGACCGAACACACCGACTTAACGCCCCCGAAGCCGGGCATCGCCTACTACCATCTCCCCGGCCTGTTTGCGTTTTACGACCTGTATTGTGCCTTCCTGCCGCTGTACCGCAAGCACAGGGAGTACTTCTACGACTGGTGCGAAATCGGCTCCCTCTACGGCGCGCCCGCGGACTGCATCTGGGGCGGCGGCCGCGTCGGGGCGGAAAGCAGCGATCCGCGGGCGGCTTTTGCGTTGACGCGGGCATACGGCATTTCGGCCCGGCTGACCTTCAGCAACTCCCTTTTGCGCAAGGAGCACCTCGCCGACGCCCGGTGCAACGCGCTCTGCCGGCTGCTAGCGGAAAACAACCAACCCCAGAATGGCGTGATCGTCCATTCCGAGCTGCTGCTCAGCTACCTCCAGCGAACCTATCCGGGGCTGTACTTCGTCTCCTCCACCACCAAGGTGCTGACGGACTTCCATGATTTCGAGCGGGAGCTGAGCCGTGAATCCTTCCGGTATGTGGTGCCGGATTTCCGCCTGAACAAGGCCTTTGCGCAGCTCAGCGCGCTGTCCGGAAAGCAGAAGGCGAAGGTGGAGTTTCTGTGCAACGAATGCTGCTGGTTTGGCTGCCGGGACAGGAAACGATGCTATGAGGCGGTCAGCCGGAAGGTGCTGGGCGAGGACGGCCCCGAGCACCGCTGCGCCGCGCCGGACGCCGGGGAAGGCTACCGCTTTTCCAAGGCCATGGAGAACCCCGGCTTTATCGGCATCCACGACATCGTGCATACCTATCTGCCCATGGGGTTTCATCATTTTAAGATCGAGGGCCGCGGGCTGGGCAGCGCGCTGATGCTGGAATTTTTGCTCTATTACCTGACGAAGCCGGAATACCAGTTAAAGGTCAGGGAGGAAATCTATCTGGACAACATGCTGGATCTGTTCTGAACCGGACAAAATTCCAAAAAACAAAATCGACGGACTGCCCGCAAGCAGCCCGTCTCAGGCTGTCAAACAAGGCCGCTGCTTGCGGCCTTGTTTTGTTATCCCTCTTTCCCTTCCGGCTCACAGGGGATCTTCCTGATATACCTCCCTATACAGGCTTGACAGGGTGCCATAGACAAAGTCATCCAGCCCCTCAAAGTCTTCATCGTCCGTCAGGTCGGGCAAGCCCATCTGGCGGCTGAACGTTTCCAGGGGCAGATCGGGGATGGCGGTTTGGAGCAGCCGATTGTAGGCTTCTACTGCATCGCGCCCTTGCGCCTGCTGATACCACATCCAAAGCGCATTAAGGTTCCCCCAGCCATAGGCTGCCAAATAGCCCGGTTTAGCCAGCCAGAGCACCTCGTTCGTCCAACTTACTCCCTGCATCATCTGATACGCTTCGGAGAAGCCGCCGTCAAAGCCGAACTCCAGGGATTTTTGCAGATAGAGCGCAGCCAGGTCCTCGGGTTCATACGCCTCGGGGTCCAACAGGACATCCTGCAGGAAGGCATATTCCATCAAAACGCCTGGCAGATTTGTGATGGCCTCCGCCAGGTACCGTAGCGTGGCAAAGGCGCCGTCCTGGTCGCCCAACAGCTGCCGGAAATAGGCCTCCATATCCTGCGCACATAACAGTGCGCCCGCAGTGGAATGCGTCTCTATGATCGAATAATAATTGGAGACTTCCGGCTCCCGCACACTCTTCCAATGCAAATAATGGCCCAGTTCGTGCATTGCCATCAGGGTAAACTCCAGTTCATCCCGGTACGATACAAGGACGTACGTCACGGACGTCCCTGAAGAGAAGACCATGCTGTTCGCGCTGAGGGTATCCACCTTTTGTATCTCCAGTATATCGCTAGTGGCAAGTTCTTCCACCAATTGCTGATATTCCGGCGACAGCTTCCCATACATCCTTGCCGCCTGCTCCCAAAAGGCCGGCATATCGATGATGCCTTCCGCCTCAATGGGTGTCAGAAGCCATCCGTTACGCATGAATAAAAAGCGGACGGTCATGGGCAGGCTCTGCGCAATCCGCTGCGTGAGCTGGCTGATATCGCTGGGCATCCCGTACTGCCAGGCGCTGTACTCCAGATAATTTTTATACCCCTGCTTGACGGCATACGCATTGAGCAGCTTCGCCGCCTGCAGAAACAGTTCGCCCTGGTCGGCGCTTTGGGCAAGCTGCGCCTCCATCAATGCGGTACAGAAGGGATCGTAATCATCCGTTCCACGTAAAAATGTGTTGGCATAGTTCAAGCCTTCCCGAATCAGAAAGGTTTCCCCCTGATACGTGAAGGTTCTCTCGGTATCCGCCTCCATCTCATCCAGCAGCGCCATCGCCTGCTGCCACTCCGTATCCGGCGCGACCGTTTCTGCCTGCGCCCGCCGTCCCCAGATGCCCGAATAACACAAGACGAACGTCAGCGCAAGAAACAGGCACAAGCCCCGCCGCATTCCATGATTCCATTGCCAGAGCAAACTTTCCATCCTTCTCTTTCCATCGACGTTTTTGCGTCCTTGTCTTCTCGCAGAATTATACCACAAGGAACAGCGTTTGTCATATCCAGGCCAAATGACAGAAGAGGCAAAGATCTCCCGCCCAAGCAGGCGCCTGCCACTTTCGTCATCGGTTCCCCCATGATACCGCGCCTCCGCCTGCGTCTGCAAGTCGCGCAGGCAGGGCACCAGCTTGTCTGCAAAGCGCATCTCCACCCTTCTGGAAAGCCAGATGCAGTTCGGCCCACTTGCCCAGGGAGCCGCAGTCCTCCGGGTTTGCAAAATCCGGGAGGTAATTCTTGTTGGTCGCGTCGATCCGCTGCTGGATGATCTTGCCGTGCTTCCAGCCATTCCGACCCCAACGCCCCATCCCGTTCACAGGCCGGCCCGTCAGAGCAAAGCGCCGCCCAGCATGCGGCCAACGGATTCCTGTCCCCCCATTCATGCCGGCGTTTCGCCGGCGCAGCTGTGCACCGCACCGTCGGCCCGCCTGCAGGTCAACGCACCGCGCGCTCAAGGCTCCAGCAGCCGGTAGCTTCCCCTGCCCGTGCGCTCCACCCGCCCGCTTGCGCACAGCGCGCTGAGCACGCGCTGCAGCTGCCGGCGGCTACAGCGCAGCTGATGCGCAGCCGCCTGTGTGCCGTTCAGCTCGTGCCCGGGCGTCTGACGGCGCATGTACAGCAGCGTCCGCTCCTCAATCGTGGGCGCGGCCATGTCCACAAACGCAAAGATGCTCAGCTTCTGCGCGTAGGAGCGCAAAAGCATGTGCAAAAAGCGCAGGTCGCGATCCAGCAGCGCACGGCATGCGTCCGCCGGCAGCGCGATGAACGTCGCCTGGGTCTTCGCCTGCGCGTAAAATGCCGAATGGCCGCCGCTGCAGTATTCCAGATCGCCCAGCAGCACCGGCCGGTCCAGCTCGTCCACCGGCGCCATGCCGCCATCCCGGCGGATGCCGTAGATGAGCACCCGCCCCGCCACAAGAAAGAGCAGGTGGCGCATCGGGCGGGACGGCGTCACAATCAGCTCGCCCTTCTCGTACCGGTAGGCGCGAAAGGGCAGCCCCGGCGTGTCGAACTGGTCCGGAATGTTGCCCTCGCGCAGCCAGGCCTCGACCTGCTTTCGGTCTGTGATTTCCCGCATTATTTTTCGCCTCCCCCCTTCATTGTGCCATATGACACCATCTTTTGCAACATGCCTGCGGTATAATCCTGCATAGGCCCATGCGGTCACACGTCGCAAGAGAGGTGCACCATCTTTGGAAACGAATCTGTTCTCAGGCCGGAAGATCTCCTCGGCCTATCTGCGCATGTCGCTGCCGCTCGTGCTGAGCATGGCGGTCACGCTGATCTACAACCTGGCCGACACATACTTTGTCGCGCGCACAAACGATGCGAACCTGGTCGCCGGCGTCTCGCTGTGCGCGCCGGTCTTCACGGTGCTGATGGCCATGGGCAACATCTTCGGCCAGGGCGGCAGTTCGCTGATCTCGCGCCTGTTGGGCAGCGGCAGCGGCCAGGGCGCGCGCCGCGTCAGTTCCTTCTGCTTCTATGCGACCCTGTTTGGAGGCGTGGCCGTAGGCGTGCTGATGCTGGCCCTGCGCGCGCCGCTGCTGCGCCTGATCGGCGCGGATGCGGACACGTACGCCCACGCCTCGGATTACTTCACCTGGCTTGCGTTGGGCGCCCCGGCGGTCATGCTCTCCTTCATCCACTCCAACCTGCTCCGCTCGGAGGGCATGTCACGCGAGTCCATGCTGGGCACGGTCGGCGGCGCGCTGGTCAACATCGTGCTCGATCCCATCTTCATCTCCACACTGGGCATGGGCGCGCGCGGCGCAGCCATCGCCACGGTGATCGGCTACGTGTTCTCGGATGTCTTTTTCGCAGTGATCGTAATCCGGCGCAGCGCGCATCTGTCGGTCTGGCCCGTGCAGGTACGCGCCTGCCGCGCAGAGGCTGCGCAGATCTTTGGCATCGGCATCCCCGCCGCCATCGTCAATGTCATGCAGAGCGCAAGCGTCGTGCTCATGAATCAGTACCTGCTGCCCTATGGCAACGAGAAGATCGCCGCCATGGGCATTGCGCTCAAGGTCAGCATGATCGCTCTGCTGCTGCTGACGGGCTTTGCGTTCGGCGGCCAGCCGCTGTTTGGCTACTTCTACGGCGCGCGCAACCGCCAACGCCTGGCGGAGCTGTTTGGCTTTTGCATGCGGTTCATCGTCGCGCTGGCCGTCCTTCTGGCGGCGGCGATCTTTGCGGCCGCGCCGCTGCTGATGCGCTGCTTTATGAGCGACGCAGGCATCGTCGCCGACGGCGCGCAAATGCTGCGCTTCCAGGCCGTCACGATCCCGCTTGTGGGCGCGATTTTGCTCATGACGATCGTGTTCCAGTCCATGGGCAAGGTTGCCGGCTCGTTCGTGCTGTCCATCAGCCGCCAGGGCGTGGTGTTTGTCGTGGCGCTGCTGTGCGCGCAGGCGCTGGCCGGATACACGGGCGTCATCGCCGCGCAGGCAATCGCCGACGTGGCGACCGCCTTCATCGCCGTGGCGCTGTTCTTCACCACGCTGCGCGGCGAGCTGTACGGCGCATCCGCCCGGTAACGCGGCGCGCTGCGCCCGAACCCGCCAGAAAAAGGCGGGCATTTTTTTTTAAAACCATTGACGTATGTTTATGCGCGGTATATAATGTTTTATACATTCCAAAAAGTGCATGCAATAACGACGGGAGGAAATGAAACATGAAAAAATGGGCGACTCTGCTGCTGGTTGTGGCGCTGTGCCTGGCGATGCCGGCCTCGACGCTGGCCGAGGGCAAGCTGCAGGCGATCCTGGACGCGGGCAAGCTCGTGGTGGCGACGGACGCCGCGTGGGCGCCGTTTGAATACATCGGCGCAGATGGCGAGGTGACGGGCTCCGACCTGGAGCTGGCGCAGTACATTGCCGACCAGCTGGGCGTGGAGCTGGAGGTCATCAACGTGGCGTTCGACTCCATCTCGACCTACCTGGTCAACGACGAGGCGGACCTCACCCTCTCTGCGATGACCATCACCGACGAGCGCAAGGAGACGCTGGACTTCAGCGATCCGTACACCGTCGCCCAGCAGTACATCATCGTGCCGCAGGACAACGAGACGGTCTCCACCATCGAGGACCTGGCGGGCATGGCCATCGGCGTGCACCTGGGCACGACGGGCGATTTCCTGGTCAGCGACGAGGTGATGGCCGGCGTGCTGGCCAACACGGGCGCTACGGCGCAGCAATACAAGTTCCTCACCGACGCGGCGCTCGCGCTGCAAAACGGCGAGCTGGGCGCCATCGTGTGCGATACGCTGCTGGCCGAGAACCTCGTGGCCGTCAATGAAGGGCTCAAGTGCTTCCCGCTCGTCTATGCCGACGGCTCCTCCAACATCGAAGAGCTGGGCATCGGCATGAAGAAGGGCGAGCCGGAGCTGCTGGCCAAGATCAACGAGATCATCGCGCCCGTCGTGGCAGACGGCACGGTGGACCAGTGGATCGTCGAGCACTCCGAAAAGGCGTCCGCCTTGAACTGATGCAGTCCGGACCACGGGGCGCGGCATTCGTCGCGCCCCTTCCGTCCGTCATAAGGAGCAGGCATGCAAGCATTTATCGATCAACTGATCAAGGAATTCACCCGCACGTTCATCACGGATAACCGGTGGATGTGGTTTCGCAACGGCTTTCAGAACACGCTCGTCATCACGGTCGTCGCCGCGCTGATCGGCATCGCCATCGGCGTGGTCGTCTCCGTCGTGCACTACATGGCTGACAGCGTCAAGCACAAGAAGAAGCGGCGCTCCCCGGGCGCCTGGCTCATCGTGGCGCTGGACAAGGTGCTCGCGGCCTATGTATCCATCATGCGCGGCACGCCGCTGGCCATCCAGCTGACGATCATGGCCTTCATCATCATGGCCGGCTTTCCCAACAAGATCGTCGTGTGCTGCGTGGCGTTCGGCGTCAACTCCGGCGCGTACGTCAGCGAGGTCATCCGCGGCGGCATCAACTCCGTGGACGTGGGGCAGATGGAGGCGGGCCGCTCGCTGGGCCTGAGCCAGCTGGCCTCCATGCGCCTGATCATCCTGCCGCAGGCGATCAAGAACATCCTGCCCGCGCTGTGCAACGAGGGCATCGCCGTGCTCAAGGAGACCTCCATCGTCGGCCTGATCTCGGTGGTCGACCTCACGCGCGCCAGCGACCTGGTGCGCAGCCGCACGCTCTCGCCCTACTTCCCGCTGATCTCGGTCGCCGTCGTGTACTACCTGCTCGTGGCCGGCCTGTCCGCGGCGGTATCCAGACTGGAGAGGAGGCTGCGCCAAAGTGATCGACATTAAAAACCTGCACAAGCGCTTCGGCCGCCTGGAGGTGCTGCGCGGCATCAACGAGACGATCGACGAGGGCGAGCGCGTCGTGCTCATCGGCGCGTCGGGCTCGGGCAAGAGCACGCTGCTGCGCTGCCTGAACCTGTTGGAGGAGCCGGATGAGGGCACGATCGTCTTCGACGGCGTGGACCTGACCGCCCCGGACACCAACCTGGACCTGATGCGCTGTCACATGGGCATGGTGTTTCAGCACTTCAACCTCTTTCCCCACAAGACCATCCTGGAAAACATCACCCTCGCGCCCGTTCATCTGCGTTTGCAAAAGAAGGCCGAGGCGCAGGAGAAGGCCATGGCGCTGCTCCGGCGCATCGGCCTGGCGGACAAGGCCAACACCTACCCCGCCATGCTCTCCGGCGGGCAGAAGCAGCGCGTGGCCATCGTGCGCGCGCTGGCGATGGAGCCGCGCGTCATGCTCTTTGACGAGCCGACCTCCGCGCTCGACCCGGAGATGGTCGGCGAGGTGCTCGACCTCATCCGCCAGCTGGCCCAGACCGGCATGACCATGGTCATCGTCACCCATGAGATGGGCTTCGCCCGCGAGGTGGGCACGCGCGTGCTGTTCATGGACGAGGGCGAGATCAAGGAGCAGAACGACCCGCAGACGTTTTTCCGCAGCCCGCAAAATCCCCGCCTGCAGGAGTTCCTCTCCAAGGTGCTGTGACGCGTCCCTATAACAACATATTATGGAAGGAAGCAACTGCCATGTTTCACAATGTGATCGTCAAGACGCCCTGCCCCTCCATCTGCGAGGGCATCACCTCCGCGCCCGAGCTGGGCAAGCCCATCTATGAAAAGGCGCTGCAGCAGCACGCGCGCTACATCGAGGCGCTGCGCCAGTGCGGCGTGGAGGTCACCATCCTGCCCGCGGACGACCGCTACCCCGACTCCTGCTTTGTGGAGGATGTGGCGGTGCTCACGCGCAAGTGCGCCGTCGTCACCAACCCGGGCGCGCCCTCGCGCAACGGCGAGACGGCCGCAATCGTGCCGGTGCTGGAGCGCTTTTACCCCAAGGAGGACATCCACTTCATCCGCGAGCCGGGCACGCTGGAGGGCGGCGACGTGATGATGGTCGGCGACACGTTCTACGTCGGCCTGTCCGCGCGCACCAATGCGGAGGGCATCGCGCAGTTCGCCGCGATCCTGCACCGCTACGGCTTTGCCTGCGAGCAGGTGCCGCTGGAGAAGGTGCTCCACCTCAAGACCGGCGTGAACTATCTGGAGAATGGCAACCTGCTCGTCTCGGGCGAGTTTACGGACAAGCCCTGCTTCCAGGGCTACCACCGCGTGCAGATCCCCGAGGCCGAGGCCTACGCGGCCAACTGCATCTGGGTCAACGGCACGGTGATCGTGCCGGAGGGCTATCCGGCGGTCAAGGCGGCCGTGGAGGGGCTGGGCTATCCCGTGCTGACGGTGGATACGTCCGAGTTTCGCAAGATCGACGGCGGCCTGAGCTGCCTGAGCCTGCGCTTCTGAGTGCGCGGAGGGCACGCCATGCAGCCTGAAAAGGTCTACGCCATGCGCCTTGCGGCGGTCTATCCGCTGCTGGTCGCCAAGGCCGTGCGCAAGGGCCGCACGCAGGAGGAGGTCGACGCGGTCATCTCCTGGCTGACGGGCTATGCGCCGCAGGACGTGCGCACGCTGGCCGCGTCGGATGTGACATACGGCGCGTTCTTCCGGGATGCGCCGCATCCGAACCCGAACCGGGAGCTCATCCGCGGCACGGTGTGCGGCGTGCGCGTGGAGCAGATCGAGGACCCGCTGATGCGGGAGATCCGCCGCCTGGACAAGCTGGTCGACGAGCTGGCCAAGGGCCGGCCGATGTCGGCCGTGCTGCGCAGCGCGCCGGACGAACCCTGAAACGCCAAACCGGGCCGGTCCCTTGGGGACCGGCCCGGTTTTCATCAGTCGATGCGCAGTTTGAAGGTGAGCGGCGTGTCGCCGGGCGCGTCGGTGTGCAGGTGCAGCGCCTCCTCGTCGCGCCGCCAGGAGACGGCCGGCCCCTCCAGCGTCGTCACCTCGCGGATGATCGCGTGGAAGTTGGCGACCTTCGATGCGTCGCGCTCGCCCAGCGCGCGGATGGCGTAGCGCCCGTCCGCGCTGCGCTTGAGCGCCGTGGCGTACAGGAAGCCGCCGCGCGTGGTGAAGCGCCAGTCCGCAGGCGTGAAGTGCTTTTGAATGCCGTCGGAGAACTGCCCCTCGACGACCTGCGTCGGCCCCTCGCCGTACATGCGCCACGGGCGCGCGCCGTAGATCGCCTCGCCGTTCACGCGCAGCCAGCGGCCGATGCCCAGCAGCACCTGCCGGTCCTCCTCGCAGATCGTGCCGTCCGCCCGCGGCCCCACGTTGAGCAGCAGGCAGCCGTTCTTGCTGACGATATCCACCAGGTCCTGCAGGATGCCCTGATAGGGCCGGAAGTCGTTGTGCTCGGTGTAGCACCAGGAGTTGAGCGCGACGGCGGTATCCGTCTGCCAGAAGTAGGGCTTGACGTCGGCAAACTGGCCGCGCTCCACGTCCGGCACGGCCGTGCCGAAGGAGAAGGCGTCGTGCTTGTAGTCGATGGCCACCTCCACGCCCCACTCCCGGGCGCGGTTGTAGTAATAGGCCGCCAGCTTTTTCAGGTAGGGCTTGAACGCGCTGTGCTGGATCCACCAGTCAAAGTACAGCAGGCGCGGCCGGTACCGGTCGATCAGCTCGCACGTGCGCACGAGCCAGTCCTGCAGATACTCCTGCGTCGGCGCGGGCTCGCTGAACAGGTCGTGGTGTCCGGGCTCGGGCATGGCCGGCCAGTACAGGTCGCCGCGCTGCATGGGCTCGCGCACGTCGCTGTCGAACTCGCGACCGTGGCCCAGGAAGAACCAGTGCTCCGCGCGGTGGCTCGACGCGCCCAGCACCAGACCACGCCGCTCGCAGGCGGCCTTCAGCTCCCCGAGTACGTCGCGGCGGGGACCCATCTCGAAGGCGTTCCAGTGGGAGATGTCGCTGCGGTACATCTGGAAGCCGTCGTGGTGCTCGGCCACGGGCACGACGTAGCGTGCGCCCGCTTCCTGAAACAGCTCCGCCCACGCCTCGGGATCGAACCGCTCCGCGCGAAACAGCGGGATGAAGTCCTTATACCCGAACTGGCTGTGCGGACCGTACGTCTTCACGTGGTGCTCAAACTCCGGCGAGCCCTGAATGTACATGTTGCGCGGATACCACTCGCTTCCAAATGCGGGCACGCTGTACACGCCCCAGTGGATGAAGATGCCGAACTTCGCCTCCTCATACCAGCGCGGCACGCGAAAGGCGCTCAGCGACGCCCACGAATCCGCAAACGGTCCCGCCGCGACGACCCGGTCAATCTCCCGCAGGGATGGCTGCATGTCGTACAAATCGGTTTCCTCCTTGCCAGCCCGAGGCCTGTCTTCGTCTGTTTTGGGCATTATACCGCCCGGCGGCAGGAAAATCAAGGCGGAATGGACGGCTTGTGCGTCTCTTTCTGATCTGTCACGATATGGAGATTCGCTTTTCCACCCTCCGGATCGCCTCCCCCTATGATCCCTCCGAGGCCATGACGTTCAAGCGCTTCTACGGCCTGCCCGAGGATCTGGAGCTGACCGTCATCTCCTACCCCGAGTGGTACACCCTGCGCGAGTCGAAGTGAAAATTCCGCTTGACAGTGCGCGCGCGGCGGTGGTATCATTATTTGCAATAGCATCATATGCGTTGCGATGACGAGGAAAAGCCCGCGCCGAAGGGCTTCAGAGAGGGAATGGCCGGTGAGAATTCCCGCGGACGGCGCGTCGCGCATCCCCTCCGAGCAGCGGGCTGAACGCCTGTGTCAGTAGGCCCGCCGGACGCCTCACCGTGAAAAGAGGAACGGATCTTCCGCCGCGCGCGGCGTATCCGGTTGAGCGCACGCCTCGGCGTGAATTTAGGTGGTACCGCGAAGCAGCCTTCGTCCTAAAGAATGGACGGGGGCTGCTTTTTTACGTCAGAAAGGAGTTTTTTCCCATGAAGCTTTGCGGCGCAGCCATATTGATCGAGTGCCTGATCGAGCAGGGCGTTCAGACGCTTTTCGGCTTTCCCGGCGGCGCGGTGCTGCCCATCTACGACGAGCTGTACAAGCGCGAGGACCGCATCAGCCACATCCTGACCGCGCACGAACAGCATGCCGGCCACGCGGCCGACGGCTATGCGCGCGCCACCGGGCGCACGGGCGTATGCCTGGCCACCTCCGGCCCGGGCGCGACGAATTTGGTCACCGCCATCGCCACGGCGTACATGGACTCCTCGCCCGTGGTCTTCCTCACCGGCAACGTGCCCCAGCAGTTGATGGGCACGGATTCGTTTCAGGAGGCGGACATCCTGGGCATCACGATGTCCATCACCAAGCACAGTTGGCTGGTGACGGATGTACGCAAGCTGGCGCAGACGGTGCGCGAGGCGTTCTTCATCGCCAAGAGCGGCCGGCCCGGCCCGGTGCTGATCGACATCCCCAAGGACGTACAGATCGCCGAGTGCGAGTACGAGCCGGCCAGCGGACAGGCGCTGATCCCCAACTACTCGCCAGACCATCCGGCGCTGCAGCTGCAGCCCTACGGCAAGCAGCTGGAGGAGTACAAGCGGCGCGTCACGCCCTACCTAGAGCGCGCGTGTGAGTTGATCCAGGCGGCGCAGCGCCCGCTGATCTACGCGGGCGGCGGCGTGACCGACGCGGCAAGCGAGCTCAAGGCGCTCTCCGAGCGCATGGACGCGCCCGTGGCCAATACGCTGATGGGCCTGGGCACGATCGATCCGCAGAGCCCGATGTCGCTGGGCATGGTCGGCATGCACGGCACGCACGCGGCCAACATCGCCATGCAGCGCTGCGACCTGCTGCTGGCGGTAGGCGTGCGCTTCTCCGACCGCGCGCTGGGCAACGCGGAGGCGTTCGCGCCGGGCGCGAAGGTCATCCACATCGACCTGGACCGCGCCGAGATCAACAAAAACGTCTCCACCACGCTGCACATCACCGGCCACGCGCGCGTGGTGCTGGAGCTGCTGTGCGAGCGCCTGCCCGCGCAGCGCCATACCGACTGGGTGCGCCAGGCCAGCTCCATGCGCGAGAACTACCTGCAAAACGACCTGTTTGAGCCGCGCAACGTGCTGCACGCGCTGCACGAGGCCGCAGGCGACATGACCGTGGCCACCGACGTGGGCCAGCACCAGATGTGGACGGCGCAGCACTTTCCCTTCTCCCGCCCGCGCCAGCTGATCACCAGCGGCGGCCTGGGCACGATGGGCTTCGGCTTCGGCGCCGCCATCGGCGCGAGCGTGGGCACGGGCAAGCCCGTGGTGCTCGTGACGGGCGACGGCTCGTTCCGCATGAACCTGACGGAGCTGTCCACCGCGCAGCACTACGGCGTACCGGTGATCATCGTGCTGTTCAACAACGGCACGCTGGGCATGGTGCGCCAGTGGCAGACGCTGTTCTTCTCCAAGCACTACTCGCAGACGACGCTCGACCGCGGCCCGGACTTCATGAAGCTGGCCGAGGCCTACGGCCTGGCCGGCTGGCGCGTGCAGACGCTGGATGCGTTCCGCCAGGCCATCGCCCAGGCGCTTGACGCGGGCAGGCCCTGCATCGTGGAGTGCATGCTCGGCATCGACGAGATGGTCGCGCCCATGGTCGCGCCGGGCGCGCCGATCGACTCGTTCTGCCTGAACTAAGGACCGCACAGAGGAGGCAAAGCCATGGAACCGTACGATCCGTTCGACCCGCTGGATCCGGCCGCCCCGAAGCCCGAGGCGCCGCACTCGCGCAACACCATCTCCACGGGCACACAGGCGCCCGTCACCCGCCATACGGTCAGCGTGCTGGTGCAAAACCAGCCCGGCGTGCTCTCGCGCGTGTCGGGCCTGTGCAGCCGGCGCGGCTTCAACATCGACAGCCTGGCCGTCGGCCCCACGCAGAATGAGGACGTCAGCCGCATCACGCTCACGCTGCAGGGCGACGCCGCGCACATCGAGCAGCTCGTGCAGCAGCTGTACAAGCTCATCGTCGTGCAGAAGGTCATCGTGCTCGACCCGCGCCGTTCAGTGGAGCGCCAGCTGGTGCTGTGCAAGATCCGCGCAGGCGCCGCGGAGCGCGACGCCGTCATGCGCATCGTGGACATCTTCCGCGCGCGCATCGTGGACGTGGCCCGCACGACGCTGACCATCGAGCTGACCGGCGAGGACGACAAGACGCAGGCAATGCTCGGCCTGCTGGCCGACTACGACATCCTGGAGATCGTGCGCACGGGAACCGTCGCGCTTCAGCGCGGCGAAAGCACCATCGCCGGGGGCATCTGGAACTGATATGCTACGGCCGCCAGACCGTTCCATATAGCCTTTGTCACATATCGTTGAATTTGGGAGGAAACAAAAATGGCACAGATGTTTTACGCGCAGGACTGCAACCTCGACTTCATCAAGGGCAAGAAGATCGCCATCGTCGGCTATGGCAGCCAGGGCCACGCGCATGCGCTGAACCTGCGCGACTCGGGCATGGACGTGACCGTCGCGCTCTATGAGGGCTCCAAGAGCTGGCAGAAGGCCGAGGCCGCCGGCCTGAAGGTCAAGACTACCGCCGAGGCCGCCAAGGAAGCCGACCTCATCATGATCCTGATCAACGACGAGAAGCAGGCCGCCATGTACCACAAGGACATCGCGCCCTACCTGCGCCCGGGCATGACGCTGTGCTTCGCGCACGGCTTTGCCATCCACTTCGGCCAGATCGTGCCGCCCGCGGACGTGGACGTCATCATGATCGCGCCCAAGGGCCCCGGCCACACCGTGCGCAGCCAGTACCTGGAGGGCAAGGGCGTGCCCGACCTGGTGGCCGTGTATCAGGATGCGTCCGGCCATGCGCTGGACACCGCGCTGGCCTATGCCGCGGGCATCGGCGGCGCGCGCGCCGGCATCCTGAAGACGACGTTCCGCGAGGAGACGGAGACGGACCTGTTCGGCGAGCAGGCGGTGCTGTGCGGCGGCGTGTGCGCGCTGATGAAGGCGGGCTTTGACACGCTGGTCGAGGCCGGCTACCAGCCCGAGAACGCGTACTTCGAGTGCGTGCACGAGATGAAGCTGATCGTCGACCTGATCTTCTCGCACGGCTTTGCCGGCATGCGCTACTCGATCTCCAACACCGCCGAGTATGGCGACTACCGCACCGGCTCGCGCATCATCACCGAGGAGACCAAGAAGGAGATGAAGCAGGTGCTCAAGGAGATCCAGGACGGCACGTTCGCCCGCGACTGGATCCTGGAGAACCAGACTGGCTGCACGCACTTCCTGGCCCAGCGCCGCATCGAGGCCCAGAGCCAGCTGGAGCAGGTGGGCAAGGACCTGCGCGCCAAGATGAGCTGGACGGGCGCCGGAAAGGAGCTGTAAGCCGTGCGTTCCGACGCTGTGAAGAGCGGCCCCGAGCGTGCGCCGCACCGCTCGCTGTGGAAGGCCATGGGCCTGACCAACGAGGAGCTGACCCGCCCGCTGATCGGCGTGGTCAGCGCCAAGAGCGAATGCGTGCCCGGCCACGCACACCTAGACGCCGTGACGCGCGCCGTCAAGGACGGCGTGCGCATGGCGGGCGGCGTGCCGGTGGAGTTCCCCTCCATCGGCGTATGCGACGGCATCGCGATGGGCCACGTAGGCATGAAGTACTCGCTGGCCTCGCGCGAGCTGATCGCCGATTCGTGCGAATCCATGGCCATTGCGCATGGCTTTGACGGCATGGTCTTCATCCCCAACTGCGACAAGATCGTGCCCGGTATGCTGATGGCCGCCGCGCGGCTGAACCTGCCGGCGATCTTCGTCTCCGGCGGGCCGATGCTGGCGGGCAGCCTGCACGGGCGCGCGCTGGACCTGAACAGCGTGTTCGAAGCGGTCGGCGCGTACAAGGCCGGCAAGCTGGACGACGCCGGGCTGGACGAGGTCGAGTCCGCCGCCTGCCCAGGCTGCGGCTCGTGCTCGGGCATGTTCACGGCCAACTCCATGAACTGCCTGACCGAGGCGCTGGGCATGGGCCTGCCGGGCAACGGCACGATTCCGGCCGTGTCCGGCGCGCGGCTGCGCCTGGCCAAGCAGGCGGGCATGCGCGCGGTGGAGATGGTCCGCGAGGGCCTGACGCCCGACCGCATCCTGACGCCGGCGGCATTTCGCAATGCGCTGGCGCTGGACATGGCGCTGGGCTGCTCGACCAACTCCGCGCTGCACCTGCCGGCCATTGCGCACGAGGCGGGCGTGCCCTTTGACCTGACGATGATCAACGAGCTGTCCGCGCGCGTGCCCAACCTGTGCCACCTGGCGCCGGCCGGCGCGCACCATGTGCAGGACCTGCACGAGGCGGGCGGCGTGATGGCCGTGCTGCGCGAGATCAGCCCGCTGGGCGTGCTCGACGGCGAGGCCATGACCTGCACGGGCAAGACGCTCGCCGCCTGCTATGCGGGCGCGCAAAACCACGACCCGCAGGTGATCCGCCCGCTGTCCGACCCCTACTCCCCGACGGGCGGCCTGATGGTGCTGCGCGGCAACCTCGCGCCGCGCGGCGCGATCGTCAAGCGCAGCGCCGTCGCGCCGGAGATGCTCGTGCATGAGGGCCCGGCCCGCGTGTTCGACAGCGAGGACGCGGCGATCGCGGCGATCTACGCGGGCGCGATCCGCCCGGGCGACGTGGTCGTCATCCGCTATGAGGGCCCCAAGGGCGGCCCCGGCATGCGCGAGATGCTCTCGCCCACCTCGGCCATCTGCGGCATGGGCCTGGACAAGGAGGTCGCGCTGATCACGGACGGGCGCTTCTCGGGCGCCACGCGCGGCGCCGCCATCGGGCATGTGAGCCCGGAAGCGGCCTCGGGCGGCCTGATCGGCCTGGTCGAAGAGGGCGACCGCATCGCCATCGACATTCCGAGCGGCAGCCTGGAGCTGCTCGTGGACGAGGCGACGCTCGCCGCCCGGCGCGAGCGCTGGGTCTGCCCGCCGCCGAACGTGACGCGCGGCTACCTGGCGCGCTATGCGCGGATGGTCTCCTCTGCGGACGAGGGCGCCATTCTGAAGTAAATAAAGTAAAAAAGGCCGTCGACCGGTTGCATCCGATCGACGGTTCTTTTTTTGTCCGCCTCAGTACACGCCGATGCGCGTGCAGGGCGCCTCGCCCGAGAGCAGGCTGGAGATGCGGTGGCGGGCGTTGCCGATGATCACCGTCGTGCCGCGCAACACGGGGCCCAGCGCGTACTCCAGCTTGGCATGCGCGCCGTTCGCACCCGCGCGGCTGGCGCCGACGCAGCAGCGCTGCAGCTCGCGCACCTTGCGCGCGACCTCCTCCGGGTCCGCGCCGGTGACCTCGCGCACGAGCGTCGAAGGATCATGCGGGTCGCGGTAGATGCCCTCGGTCGAGGTCAGAATCAGCAGCACCTTTGTGGAGACGAGCCCCGCAATCACTGCGGCGGTCTCGTCGTTGTCGACGCACTCGTGCACCTGCGCGCCCTGCAGGCGCAGGTGCGTCAGCTCCCACTTGCGGTTCTCCTCGTCGGAGACCGGGTCGTTGTAGTTGATGATCGGGATCGCGCCCTGATCGCGCGCGCGCAGCAGCGCGCGGCGGATGTGCTCGCGCTTCTCCGCGTCGTTGAAGTGCTGATGCTCCACCAGCAGCTGGCGCACGCCGTAGGCCTGCGCGATGAAGCGGCGGTACTGCTCCATGAGCAGCACCTGGCCCTGCGCGGCATAGTCGGTCTTGACGTCCTCCGGGTCGCCGGACAGCTCGCGGCCCGTGCGCTTCATGTAGTCCAGCCGGCCGATCTCCGCCGCGCCCGACGACACCCAGATCATGCCCGGGCGCAGCTCCGCGCCCAGGCGGGAAAAGATGTTGTAGTCGATGTCGTTGTCCTCCCGCCGGATCAGCGCCATGGAGCCGATCTTTCCGACGAGTTCAAATTCGTATTGCACGCATATCCCTCCGTTTGGTCCTGTGCAAGATTGTAGCACAAACCCCTTCCGCGCGCGAGTCCATTTGAAAATTTGCAGGAGATCCGATCAAAAAAAATATCGCCCAGGCAGTTGCGCTCCCGGACTGGTAAATGCTACTATATATAGACATAGAGTGAACGCATCGGACGCTTCCGATCCGAAAGGAGCGCGCATATGGCTCTACCCAAACCGTTGGCCGCCTTCACGCCCTTCCTGCGTCAACCCGGTCCGCGCGCGCTGCTCGCGGGCAACGCGATCTCCCGCTTCGGCGACGCGCTGGACACCGTCGCGTTCGGCTGGCTGGTCTACCGCCTGACGGGCTCTACGCTCATGATGGGCATGCTCTACACCGTCAACGCGCTGCCGGGGCTGATCTTTGGCCTGGCGGGCGGGCTGCTGGCGGACCGGCGGCCCCCGGCCCGCACGTTCGCGCTGCTGTGCGCGCTGCGCGGCGCGCTCGTGCTGCTGATCGCCGTGCTCGCGCTGCTGGAGCGCTGCCCCGTGTACATGCTCTTCGTATTCACGGCCCTCAACTCGACCTGCGAGGCGCTGGGCTCGCCCGCGGCGCAGAAGCTGCCCTCGCTGCTGCTGCCCCCCCCTGCCCTGGACGGCTATCTGGGCCTGCAGCAGGGCCTGCAGACGGGCGCGGAGCTGCTGGGCTACGCGGTCTCCGGCCTGGTCATCGCGCTGCTGGGCATGGGCCACACGCTGCTCGTCGACGCGGCGACGTTCCTGGCCTGCGCCGCGCTCGTGCTGCGCGCCGGCCGGTATGCGCAGCCGGCGCCGCAGGCAGCTCAGCAGGAGACGCCGCGCCGCGCCTTGCTCGAAGGCGTCCGGCACATCCGCCGCGTCGCGCCGCTGGCAATCCTGGCGCTGTACGAGGGCTTTGTGACGTTGATGCTCGCCCCCTTCAACGCGCTCAACATCGTCTACGTCGGCACGGTGCTCGGACGCGGGCCGGAGACGGTCGGCGTCATGGGCGTGACGTTCATGGTGGGCACGCTGTTGGGCGGATTGCTCGCCACGCTGCTCTCCGGCGCCGCGCCGCGCCTGCGCCTGACGCTGTCCACGTCGCTGCTGGGCACAGGCTACGCGCTGCTGGCGCTGCCGCCGCTGCTGCCCGGCTGGATGGGCCTGCCGCTGACGCTTGCGGCCTGCGTGCTGGCGGGACTGGGCCTGCCTGTGGCCATCACCACCGTGCAGGCCGTGACGCTGCGCGCCACGCCCGCGCATCTGCGCGGGCGCGTGCTCAGCCTGTTGCTGGCCGTGAGCTATGTGTCCACCCCGCTGGGCAGCGCGGCCGCAAGCGTGCTGGGCAGTCTGGTGGCGCTGCCGGCGCTCTTCGGCGCGTGCGGCCTGATGGTGCTCCTGTGCGTGCCGCTGCTGCTGCTGTGCGCCCCGCTTCGCCGCCTGGGGGCTCCCTCTGCTCTGTAAATGCAAAAAAGCGCCCCGGCCGAATCGGTCGGGGCGTTTGCGCGCTACTCGATGGCTGAGGTGATGCGCTCATAGAAGGAATAGACATACGACGCGGCCTTTTCCATGTACGGATAGACGTATGCGCCGAAGCTTTCCTCATCGACCAGGTAGACCTCCTGGTCGTAGTAGATGTAGCCTTCCTCCTCGTTGTACAGCCAGCGCCCGAACGTGAGGTTGAGGTTGAACTCGTTGAGCTGCTCGTAGACCTTGAGCGGATCGGCGTCCTCGGGCACCTCGCACATGTAGCAGGTGACGCGGGCCGCGCCGTCCAGGCACTGACAGTACACGTCGATGCTGTCCGAAGCGGTCTTGCCGCCGGAGCCATAGGAGATCATGATCTCGTCGTCAAAGCCGTCGCCGTCGGTGTCGCGGGCGGTGTAGTCATCCCAGCCGACGGTGGGCAGATAGGCCTTCACGGACGTGGCGGTGGCCAGCTCCGCGCCCTCTGCGAGCGCGCAGGCGACGGCCGGCAGGGTCAGCGCCATGCAGCAAAGCAGGCAAATCACTTTTTTCATGGATTTCTTCCTCCTCGTCGGCCGCTCACTTTTCCAGGGCCGCCAGCTCGTCGTAATGCTGATCCACCACCAGCGCGGTGAGGTACAGGTACCGCTCGACCATGTGGCCGAAGTCCCCGCCCTCCACATAGGGGATGTCCACGCGCGGGTAGATGACGCCCGCATTGGCATCATAGAGGAAGCGGACGAAGGAGACGCCGTCGTTGACGCTCTCCAGGGTCTGGTACAGCTTCAGCATGTCCGAGGTGTCCGGCTCCACCAGGTTGTTGCCCACGACGGAGGCGAAGTCCTCGTACACATGCGCCGTGACCGACACGGCCTCCAGCGTCGTGGAGGTGGCGGGCTTGTAGCGGATCAAGAACCTGTCGCTCTGCTCGCTCTCCTGGATCGTGTACGAACGTCCCGCCTCGTCCAGATAGGCGGCCGTCTCCCGACCGGCATCGTAGTGGAATTCCTCTGCCGCGGCCGCGCCGCAGCAAGCCCACAGCAGGCAGAGCAGCGCGAGCAGCAGACCCATTGTGCGTTTCACAGAAAAGCACTTCCTTTCGATGGCTTCAAGATCTTTTTTCATCATACAGCAGAATCAAAAAAATTGACAAGCCCCTCTGGGGCATGCCAAAACCCCGGCCTATACAGGCCGGGGCGCACATGCGAAGTCGTCTTGCGTTTCGTCGCTCCGTCGGAAATACCGCTCAGTTGTTGCCCATCCAGTTGGTTTCCATGGTGGCGTCGTAGCTCTTCTTGTACTCGATACGATAGAAATCCTGCAGGCGGCGGGATTCTTCCACGCGCTTGTCGTCCCAGCGGGTGAACAGGAAGTTGGCGATCAGCAGCGCAACGAAAACGAACAGGACAGTCATGTTATGTCACTCCTTAGTCGATCAGGGGGGAGGCGGCGCCTCTTTGCGCCCCTCGCTTGCAACTTCATTATAGCACGTTCGCCGGAAAAGTCCACGCTCCGCGCGCTCCGCCACCCCAACATGCCGCCCCGGCCAATCCTGCAAAAACGCAAAAACCACCCCGTTCCCCGGGTTTCGCACCCGGCTTTGTGCATTTATTTTGCCCCCGACATGCAGGAACTTTGCAATTCCCGCTTTTTCGTCCCCATAATGTTTTACACAAAATATTTTTACCTTTCCTGATCTTTTTCGTCCTGCCGCTTTTGCCGCCTCGCGGGACGATTTTTGCCCGCAGGGACAAATTATTCTCGCTTTTTTCTCGTTTTTGCCCAGTTTTGACATGAAACTGACGATGTTTCTGTGGCAGGCTGTGCCTGCACATGCTATAATTTAGGGGTACAACCCCGTCTGCGCGCCACTGAAAGGCCGTCCGCTCGCGCCTGTAAGCGCCAGTGCGGGCGAACCGCGCCGGGCCTTCGGCGCGTCAACCCTACTTTTTTGTTCCAGGAGTGTGAATCACCATGAGGAAAAAGCAATGTGTGGCCATGCTGTTGGCAGGCGGCCAAGGCAGCCGTCTGGGCATCCTGACCAAGAAGATGGCCAAGCCCGCGGTGCCTTACGGCGGAAAGTACCGCATCATCGACTTTCCCCTGTCCAACTGCTCCAACTCGGGCATCGACGTGGTGGGCGTGCTGACGCAGTACCGGCCGCTGGAGCTCAACGCCTATATCGGCTCCGGCTCCCCGTGGGACCTGGACCTGACCAATGGCGGCGTGTTTGTGCTGCCGCCCTACGTCACGGGCAAGAGCGGCGAATGGTACCGTGGCACGGCCAACGCGATCTACCAGAACATCGGCTTCATCCAGCAGTACGACCCCGACTACGTGCTGATCCTCTCGGGCGATCACATCTATAAGATGGACTACAACGCGATGCTCATGGATCACATCCACAACGACGCGGACTGCACCATCGCCGTGCGCGAAGTGCCGTGGGAAGAGGCCAGCCGCTTTGGCATCATGAACACGGACGAGAACAACCGCATCGTCGAGTTTGAGGAAAAGCCGCCCAAGCCCAAGTCCAACAAGGCGTCGATGGGCGTATACATCTTCACCTGGAAGAAGCTCTATCAGTACCTGACCGAGGACGAGGCCGACCCCAAATCCTCCAACGACTTTGGCAAAAACATCATCCCCAACATGCTGCGCGACGGGCAGCGGCTGTTTGCCTATACGTTTGACGGCTACTGGAAGGACGTGGGCACCATCGAAAGCCTCTGGGAGGCCAACATGGACCTGCTGCGCCAGCCGATGCCCATCGATCTGTACGACAAGAAGTGGCGCGTATACGCGCGCAATCCGGGCATGCCGCCCCACTACGTGGCGCCGGGCGCAAAGATCAGCGGCTCACTGGTGACCGAGGGCTGCGAAGTGTTTGGCGAGGTGGCCGGCAGCGTGCTGTTCGCGGGCGTCACGGTCGGCGCGGGCGCGCAGGTGACCGACTCGGTCGTCATGCCGCACGCCGTCATCGAGCGCGGGGCGATCGTGCGCCGCGCCATCGTGGCGGAGGGCGCGCACATCGGTCCGGGCTGCATCGTGGGCGAGGAGACGGGCAACATCGCCGTGGTCGGCCCGGGCGCGAGCCTCGGCGCGGGCGTAGAGGTCAAGGCGGGCGAGCAGATCGACGCAGACCTGCTGCAAAAGGCGTAAGGAGGCGAGCACATGAAAGACGTAATGGGTCTCATCTATACCGGTGAAAACGACATTCGCCTGCGCGAGCTGACGCTCGTGCGGGCCGTGGCCGCCCTGCCTGTCGCGGGCCGCTACCGCGTGATCGACTTTCTGATGTCCAGCCTGGTCAACTCGGGCATGCGCAACGTGGGCGTCATCACGCAGAAGAACTACCACAGCCTCATGGACCACCTCGGCTCGGGCAAGGAGTGGGACCTGCACGGCAAAAATCAGGGCCTGGTCATCCTGCCGCCGTTCCTCACGCGCGAGAACGTGGGCGTCTACGCGGGCCTGCTGGACGCGCTCAAGAGCAACACGGGCTACCTGCGCCGCTCGCGCCAGGAGTACATCGTGCTGACCAACAGCCACACGATCTACAATGCGGACTTCCGCGGCATGCTCCGCCAGCACGTGGAGACGGGCGCGGACATCACCATCATGTACACGCGCGATCCCGCGATGCGCCGCTGCGCCGGCGGCGACGAGACGGCCTTCTTCTCCACCGATGAGACGGGCCGCATCTCCGGCATTGAGATCGACCCCACCGAGCCCAGCCGCGAGTGCGCCTCGTTGGAGGTCTACCTGCTCAAGCGCGAGACGCTGCGCTACCTGGTCGAGCAGGGCGCGGCCAACGGCCTGCACGACTTCGGACGCGACATCATCCAGCGCCTGGTGAACGAGGGCTCCATGAAGGTCTGCGGCTATGAGTACAAGGACCGCGTGTGGCGTCTGGACAGCGTACAGAGCTACTTCCGCTTCAACATGGACATCCTGGATACCCAGGTGCGCCACGAGCTGTTCAAGCACCCCGTCTACACCAAGGTGCGCGACGACATGCCCGCCCGCTATATCGGCGAGCCGAACGTGCAGGGCTCCCTGATCGCCAACGGCAGCGTTGTGGAGGGCACGGTCATCAACTCCGTGCTCTTCCGCGGCGTGCGCGTGGCCAAGGGCGCCGTCGTGCGCAACTGCGTGGTCATGCAGGACGCGCAGATCCAGGAGGGCGCGGAGATTGACCACTGCATTCTGGACAAGCAGGCGATCATCCGCCGCAACGGCCGCCTCATCGGGCCGGAAGCGTATCCCATCGTCATCGCGAAGGACGTGGTCATCTGACCCCGCGGGGGCTGCAGGCGCCTGCAGCCCTTTTTTTCATTGCGGCATGGCCCAAAAAGAGGAAATCGCACTCTGGAAGTAGAATTGTATTTTGTTTCCGGCGTGCGCCGTTTGCATAGACAAGATCGTTAAGGAGGAGAACTGAACGTCATGAGAGTTCTTTTTGCCACTTCCGAGTGTGTCCCCTTTGTCAAGACCGGCGGCCTGGCCGACGTGGCGGGCGCTCTGCCTCCCGTGCTGCAGCGCAAGGGCGTGGACGTGCGCGTCATCCTGCCGCTGTACAGCGCCATCCCCGATTCCTTCCGCGAGCAGATGAAGGACGAGTGCCAGTTTGAGGTCGAGCTGTGCTGGCGTCACCAGTACTGCGGCATCAAGTCCCTGGTGTACCAGGGCGTCACGTTCTACTTTGTGGACAATCAGTACTACTTCGGCCGCTCCTACATCTATGGCATGGGCGGCGACGAGTACGAGCGCTATGGCTACTTCTGCCGCGCAGTCATCGACGCGCTGCCGCACCTGGGCTTCCAGCCGGACCTCATCCACTGCCACGACTGGCAGACCGGCATGATCCCCGCGCTGCTCAACATCCAGTACCGTCACTTCCCGTTCTACAGCCAGATGCGCACGGCCTTCACCATCCACAACCTGCAATATCAGGGCATCTTCGGCATCAAGGACGTGCAGGATACGCTGGGCCTGGGCGACAGCCTGTTCACCGCGGACAAGCTCGAGTGCTACGGCTGCGCAAACTACCTCAAGGCCGGCCTTGTCTACGCCGACGAGATCACGACCGTCAGCCCCAGCTACGCCGAGGAGATCCAGACCGCCTACTACGGCGAGCGGCTGGAGGGCCTGCTGCGCGCGCGCCGCAACCACCTGATGGGCATCCTCAACGGCATCGACGTGGACGACTATGACCCCGAGAAGGATCCCATGATCTACGCCAACTACGGCGCCTTCTCCCTGGGCGGCAAGGAATACTGCAAGGAGTGCCTGCAGCGCGAGCTGGGCCTGACCGTCGACGCCAAGGCGCCGCTCGTCGGCATGGTCACGCGTCTGTCGCACCAGAAGGGCCTGGATCTGGTCGAGCGCGTCATCCGCGAGCTGATGGATACCGGCCTCCAGCTGGTCGTGCTGGGCATGGGCGACGCCAAGTACACCGATCTGTTCCAGTGGGCCGAGACGGCCTATCCGGGACGCGTCGCGGCGCGCTTCCAGATGAACCACCAGCTGGCGCACCGCATCTACGCAGGCGCGGACATGTTCCTGATGCCCTCGCTGTTTGAGCCCTGCGGCCTGTCGCAGATGATCTCGCTGCGCTACGGCACCGTGCCCATCGTGCGCGAGACCGGCGGCCTGCGCGACACCGTGCTCAGCTACAACGACGCCTCCGGCGAGGGCAACGGCTTCACGTTCTTCAACTACAACGCGCACGACATGCTCTACACCGTGCGCCGTGCCGTCGAATATTACCACAACAACCGCGACGTGTGGTATAAGCTCATCGTGCGCGGCATGACCGGCGATTACAGCTGGGGCCGCTCTGCGGACGAGTACATCAAGATGTACGAGCGCCTGACGACCCCGCCGCTGGAGCAGCCGACGCCCGCCGCGCCTGCCGTCGAGGAGACGCCCGCCGCCGACACGCCCGCGCCCAAGACGCGCGCCGCCCACACGCAGGCCGAGACC
>CALVNS010000027.1 GCA_944349855.1 uncultured Eubacteriales bacterium
GTTTTTTTATCATTTTCACCGCCATAGGCTTTTTTGAACCACTCGCCTAGCGAGTGGTTTTCTTTATACAACAAGGCGGGACGGACGTGCAATACGTCCGCCCCGCCTCTGTCTTCTGCCCTTTCACGCGTTGCCGCTGCGGGCGGCATCCATCTGCGCGAGCTTGTCGACGCGCCGGCGGAACTCCTCGCCGCCGGAGAAGCACGCGTGGAGGAACAGCTCGATCAGCTCCAGCGCCGCCGTGTGTCCAATGATCTGTCCGCCCAGCGCGATCACCTGCACGTCGTCGTGCTCCACGCACTGGTGCGCGGTGTACAGGTCGTGGCACACGCTGGCCCGGATGCCGGGCATCTTGTTGCAGGCGATCGCCGCGCCTACGCCCGTCCCGCAGAACATGATGCCCCGCTCGCAGCGCCCCTCCAGAATCGCGCCGCATACCTTGCGCGCGATGTCCGGAAAGTCCACCGGCTGCGGGTCGTAGCTTCCGAAATCCTCCAGTTCATAGCCCTTCGCCCGCAGCGGCGCGAGCACCTTCTGCTTGAGTTCAAACCCCGCATGGTCCGATCCAACCGCGATCTTCATGCGTCTGTCCCTCCTCCGCCGCGCGCATCGCCCGCGGCCTTTTTGAATGAAATTCGTCCCCAGCCCGGGAAATCCTGCGCTGGCTCACATGTACGATCCGCCCGACACCACCAGGCATTCGCCCGTCACAAAGCTCGAGTCGTCCGAGCACAGGAACGCCGCCGCCGCGGCCAGCTCCTCCGGTTCGCCCAGCCGCTCCATCGGGATGGCCGCCAGGAACCGCTGCATCGTCTGCTCCGGCACCGCCTGCAGCATCTCGGTGTTGATGTAGCTGGGCGCGATGCAGTTGACCGTGCAGCCGTTGCGCGCCACCTCGCGCGCCAGGCACTTGGTAAAGCCGATCACGCCGCCCTTGGACGCTCCGTAGTTCGTCTGCCCGACATTGCCAAACGCCGATACGGACGCCAGGTTGACAATCTTGCCATACCGGCGCGCGCGCATGCCCGGCACCACCGCCTTGCAGCAGTTGAACATGCCCTTCAGGTTCACGGCGATCACCGTGTCCCACTGTGCCTCGCTCATCTTGTGAAACATCGCGTCCCGCGTGATGCCCGCGTTGTTGACCAGGATGTCCACCCGGCCAAAGCGCGCCTCAAGCTGCGCAAAGACCGCCACCACGCTCTCGCCGTCCGCCACGTCGCAGGCGTAGCCGCCTGCCCGCTCGCCGGTCGGGTCCAGCCGCACGGCCTGCGCGCGCACCGCCTCCTCACTGATGTCCAGCAGCGCCACGTACTGCGCGCCCTCGTCATACAGCCGCCTGGCGATCGCCGCGCCAATGCCCTGCGCCGCGCCGGTCACCGCCGCAATCCTTCCCTCAAACCGCATCAACCGTCACGTCCTCTCTATGATCGCGCTGCAATTTGACCACTGCGTCGTACAGCGCCTCGTCGTCGCCCACGTTGCCCGGAAAGATGACATAGGGCATGCGCGGGAACTTGCTCTCCTCGTCCGTCAGCCATACGGGCACGCCCTTGAGGATCTGCCCGAGCACCAGCGCGCGCCGCACGCGCAGCGCCTTGGTCCCGATGTCGCTGGAGGTGATACCGCCCTTGGCCACGATGAACGCCGGGCGCGCCGTCAGGCGCTCCACAATGCCCGTCACCGCCTGCGAGATGCGCACCGACAGGCGCAGTTCCGCCTCCCTGTCGCCCGTGCCCAGGTCAAACCGCTCCCGGCGCGTATACACCGCCACCGTGCGTCCCGCACAGATCGCCGCCTGCGCCTGCGCCACCACGCGCCGCTGCTCCGCCTCAAACGCCGCCTCATCCGTCACCAGGTGCTGGTTGAACTCCACGAACTCGACAAACGCGGCGCGGCGCAGCGCCTGCAGCTGCCGGGTCGTCCGCTCTACGTGCGACCCGACGACGATCAGTCCGCCATGGGGATTTTGCGCATCCGTCAGCTCCTCGCGCGTGAGCAGCGGCCGGTCGCTCACGCCCCCCAGCGCCTTGGGCAGGGCGGCCGCGCTTCGAAAGAGGAAGCGCTTGCCCCGCCGGATCGCCTCGATCAGCGCCGTCGCAAAGACCTCCACGTCCGCGTCGTCCACTGCATTGGCGATCGCTCTTTCAAACCCGCTCAGCCCCATCAGCTGCTCCACGACCGCCGCGTAGTCGCAGCGGCGCAGCGTCTCCAGCCCAATGGACGCGACGCGCTCCGCCGCGCATGCGCCACGCGTCTTCTCCTGAATCCACGCGCGCAGGTTGGAGCTTTCATAGCCGAACGTCTTGTCCCGGGCAAACTCCGTCTGCCCGGCCGGCACGAGCCGGTCGCCCATGCGCACATAGTGCACGTCGTCCACGGTGTAGCGCCCGCCCTCCAGAAAGAAGGGCAGGAGGATCTCGCCGTCGTATGGCCGTCCCGTCTCCCGCTCCAGCTCCTCGCGCAGCGTCTGCGTCTCCAGCGGATAGTGCCCCCGCAGCGTCGAATCCCCGCGGCTGATAAGCACAAAGTCCCGCCCTGCCGCCTGTGCCGCCGCCGCCACGGCCCGCGCGATCTGCTGGTGCACGCGCTGCGTCTCCTCCTCGCTCATGCTGCGCGAGTTGGTCAGCACGAAGAACATCCGCTCCGGCGCCTCAAAGGCCGCGCGCAGGCTCTCGGGCCTCCAGTCCGTATACACGTACACGTCGTGCACCGTCTGCACGCCGGTGGGGTCGTCGTCCAGCACGACGATCTTGTCCTGCCAGCCCGACAGTGCCTGCATGAGGCGCCCGCGCACCTGCGCGCGGTCGTAGGGCTGAAAGCGCGCGAGCGTCCGCTCCGCATCCAGAATCCGTTCCGTCACGGCTACTTCTCCCTTCTCCGCGCGTCACAGCGCCTCCAGGATGGCGCTCATGCCCTGCCCGCCGCCGATACACAGCGTCGCCAGACCGTAGCGCTCGCCCCGGCGCCGCATCTCGGAGATCAGCTTGATCGTGATGATCGCGCCCGTCGCGCCCACCGGATGCCCCAGCGAGATGCCGGAGCCGTTGACGTTGCACCGCGCGGGATCCACGCCCAGCTCGCGGATGCACGCCAGCGCCTGCGCGGCAAACGCCTCGTTCAGCTCCACAAGGCCGATGTCCTCCAGCCGCATGCCGGCCCTGGCCAGCAGCTTGCGCGTGGAGGCCACCGGTCCCATGCCCATGTACTTGGGATCCACGCCCGCGGTCGCATAGTCCACCACGCGCGCGAGCGGCCTGAGCCCCAGCGCCTGCGCGCGCTCGCGCCGCATCACGACCAGCGCCGCGCCCGCGTCGTTGACGCCGGACGCGTTGCCCGCCGTCACCACGCCGTCCGCCTTGAACAGTGGGCGCAGCCGCGCAAGCTGCTCCATGCTCGTCTCCCGCGGGTGCTCGTCTGTGTCAAACGTGAAGCTCGTCTTGCGTTCCCGCACCTCCACGGGCACGATCTCGTCCTTGAATTTGCCCGCGTCGATGGCCGCGCGCGCGCGCCGCTGGCTCTCCAGCGCGTAGGCGTCCAGCTCCTCGCGCGAGAGCCCGTAGCGCGCGGCGATGTTCTCCGCCGTCACGGCGATGTGGACCTTCTCGCCGGAGGTCGGCTCGCACAGCGCCGTCTGCAGGCTGTCCAGCAGCGCCAGCTCGTCCACGCCCATGCGCATGCCCCAGCGCGCCGACTGCAGGGTGTACGGATAGTTCGACATGCTCTCCGCACCGCCCGCCACGACCACCTGCGCGTCCCCGGCCTCCACCAGCATCGACGCCGTCACCAGCGCCTGCAGGCCGGACGCGCACATCCGGTTCACCGTCTGCGCCGACGCCTCCTCGCGGATGCCCGCCCCGAGCCCCACCAAGCGCGAGATGAAGGCGTTGAGCCCGTACTGGCCCACACAGCCGTAGACGACCTCGTCCACCTCCTGTCCCGTGAGGTTCGCGCGGCGCAGCGCCTCCTTTACCGCCACGGTCCCCAGCTCCACGGCGCTCTTGCTGCGCAGCGAGCCGCCGAAGCTGCCCACCGCCGTGCGCGCCATGGAGACGATCACCGACTCCCGAAACATGCCCTTCTCCCTCCGATCAGAAGTTCACCTTGTCCAGCCCCTTGAGCTGCAGCTGCTCGCGCGCGTCGTCCGGCGTGGCGATCTCATAGTCAAGGTCCTCCAGCACCCGGGCGATCTTGGCCACCTGCTGCGCGCTGCTGTGCGCCAGCTCGCCGTTGGGCCGGATGTACAGCCCGTCTTCCATGCCCACGCGCACATTGCCGCCCAGCAGCGCCATCATCGTCGAGATGCGGAACATCCGCCGGCCCGGCGCGACGGTGGAGTACTGCACATCCGGCCCGAAGATCTTCTTCGCCTGGTCGACCATGAAGGCGATCTGGTCGTTGCCGATGGGCATGCCGCCCATGATGCCGGGCACGAACTGCAGGTAGACCGGCTTTTGGATGACGCCCTTCTTCACAAAGTAGGAGAGGTTGGCCATCTGGCCGTAATCAAACACCTCGAATTCCGGCCGCGTGCCACAGGCGTTCATCGTGTTGACGCAGTACTCGATGTCCTTGAACGTGTTCTTGAACACGTTGTCGTACGTGCGCTCGATGAACGGCCGCTCCCACTCGTACTCGAACCGCTCCACGCCCTCCGCCAGGCGCGAGAAGCAGAAGTTCATCGACCCGCCGTTGGCCGAGGCCATCTCCGGGCTGAAGCGCGTGATGACGGAAAAGCGCTCCTCCACCGACATGCCCTGCGCGCCGCCGGTCGTGATGCCGATGACGACGTTGCAACGCTTCTTGACGTTGGACAGGATGTACTCGAACGTGTCAAAGTCCGTCGTGGGGCAGCCGTCCTCGCGCCGGGCATGGATATGCACGATGGCCGCGCCCGCCTTGGCCGCGTTGACCGCATCCTCGATGATCTGGTCCGGCGTCTTGGGTAGGTATTGGCTCATCGTGGGCGTATGCACGCCGCCGGTCACAGCCGCGCTGATGACGACCTTTCTCTGTGCTTTGGGGGCCATGTTCATTCCTCCTCTGTTCTTGTCTGCTTGAGCATCTGCAGCGACCGCGCGGCCTCCCGCGCGTCGTATGCCACGTCGATCTCCAGCGAAATGCGGCCGTCATAGCCGGCCGCCGCCAGTCCGCGCATGCGCCGCGCGTGGACTTCGCGTCTGTCCGGCCGCAGATAGGCTCGGCGGCACGGATCGCCCGCGTCGTCCGAGATGTGCGCGTGCCGGATCCACGGCGCATACGGCCGCAAGTCCGCGTCCGCCTCGCCGCTGTGTTCCATGTTGTAAAAGTCGAGCACGACGCCCAGGTTGGGCCGGTCCGCTTCCTGCGCCAGCCGCACCGCCTCGTCCAGCCGGTTGACGAAGTTGCAGTAGCAGGGGCCCAGCGCCTCCACGCAGATCTCAATGCCGTATCCGGCAAACGCGCGGGCCGCCTCCCGGAAAAAGCGCACGGCCTGCCGCCACGCCAGCGCCCGGTCAAAGCCCGCCGGCAGCGTGCGCGAGGCGGGCGAGCCGACGCCCACCACGCGCACCCCCAGCGCGGCCGCACGGGCCGCGAGCCCCTCGGCATAGCGCCGCGCCGCGTCCGGGTCAAACCCCGGCCCCGCAATGACGACCTGCGGTGGGCAGTACGCGTTCAGCCCCAGGCAGGGCAGCCCGCGCGTGACCTGCCTGCAAAGCGCCTCAAAGGCCGGGCCATCCATCGCAGCGATCTCACGCCCCGCAAACTCCACGTAGTCGTAGCCGCTGTCTCCGGCCGCCCCGTAGTTCCGCGGCGCGATGACGATCCCATACTCCATGGCGCTCACCGGCGGTCGATGTAGCTCACGCCCGCCCCGTCCAGCCTGCGCACGAGGTCCGCGTCCGTCAGCTCCATCAGGCTGATCTCGGCCAGGTACTGCACCTCGCACCCCTCCTCCAGGTGCCCGCCGAACGCACGCTCCCGGTCGCAGCAGGTGATGTGCAGGTGCGGCTCGCCGTCCAGAATCAGGCCCTGCAGCGCGCACATTTCGATGGGCCCCTCAACCGTGAGGTATTCGTTTGCCGGCAGGTCCTGCGTGGAGGCGATCCGGTGATAGCGCACCTTGCGCAGCGATCCGATCCCGCTGGTCACCACCGCGTCGTTCAGTTCCAGCGCCCTGCACGCCGACAGGATGCCTTCCTGCACTTTCTCGCCCTTTCCCAGGTGCACGACGATCTGACGCCCATACCGGCCGCACGCATAGGTTCTCATGATCCTTCATCCTTTCCGCAATCTGTTCCCCAGCGCGTCGGGGAAGATGCCTTTACTATAGCCGCCGCCGTTTTGCGCGGTCAATTCACACATAAATCCGCCCGCCGTTTTTGCCAAATTGGTCATCTGATGCGGCGCGAATTTTCTTTTTGGTTCATCCCGTTTGAAAAAAGGTGCATGCAGATGCCTCCCATCCAAAAAGGCCGCGGCTCTCGCCGCGGCCTTTTTCATTCTCTCAGGCTCCCCTCTGTGGCTTATCCCCGGAGGTCATGCTCTCGCGGTATTTTCCCGGCGTCATGCCCACGACCCGCTTGAACATGCGAATGAAACTCTGTGCGTTCAAATAGCCGACCTTTTCGCCGATCTCGCCGATCTGTAGACTCGTGGTGGCGAGCAACTCCTTCGCCTTGTCGATGCGCACCTCCGTCAGCAGGTCGTAAAACGTCTTCTGGGTGGTCGCCTTGAGCAGGTTGTTCAGGTGCGTCGTCGTATACAGGAACGTGTTGGACAGGTCCGTCAGGCTGATGTCCTTGTAATAATTCTGCGTGATGAACCGGACAATTGCGTCCGACGCATGGCGCGTCTTGTCCATGCTGTTTTGGCGGAACCTGCATGCGATTTGCAGGTAGGCATCCAGGACCAGCGCGCACAGGTCGTCCAGCGATTGGGCAAAGGAGACGCGCTGCGCGAGCAGCTCCGGGATCTCCTCTCCCGGCTGCGCGGGGAGCTCCTGGGCAGCCAGCAGCGCGATGTTCAGCAGGCCGCCAAAGATCCTGCGGACATATTCGAAGGGATACTTGCCGGCGCACACGAGCTGCCGAAGCTGCGACAGGATCGCGCGGATCTCCACGTCGTTTCCCGACTTGACCGCGCCCAGCAGCGAGCGTTCGTAGGACAGGGGATTGATGTAGGGCAGCGACGTCTGATGCACCGCCGCGTAAAAGATGACGGGATTTCTGTCATACGCATAGGCGTATTCCAGCGCGTCGAACGCCTGATCGTGCGAGGCGCTCAGGTCCATCAGGTCGTCTACGGGTTCGCCGATGCAGATGGCGGCGGAGACCGCCAGCTCTTCTTCTATATAGTTGGATACGTCGCTGCAGATCGAGAACAGCACCCGGGGGATGTTGGCGGCATCCTCCCTGGCCAGGCCGACCGTGGCCACGATCTGGCCGGAGGCCATCTGCACCGCGTGGCAAAACAGTCCTGCCTTTTGTGCCCGCATCTGCGCGTAATCCCGAATGGACAGCCTGTAAAACGCCTGCTGCTCCATGCTGCTGTGCTCGCAGGATTCGGCGCTGAGCACGATGATGAACACGACGAAGACGCCCGCGTCGCCCGTGTCGATGCCCAGAAAGTCCATGTACTGCGCCGTAGCGGCGCTCCTTTGCACGGTTCCGTGCAGCAGGCTGATGAAAAAGCGCGTGACCAGCGTCGGCTTGAAGCCCTCCAGCGTTTTGCTCAGCTGGTTTTTGTCCTCGATCAGCCCGCGCACGCTGCGCTGGATCTGGGAGAACTCTTCATATTGCTCCAGCGCGACGGCCTCTTGCTCGTCGTCCGACGTGCAGCGCAGCAGCGCCTCGACCGGCTGATACAGCCGCGCGCTGAGCCGGCGGATGACCATCAGCGAACATGCGATCAGCACGAACGAGAAGAGCATCACGACGACGATCAGGGAGACCGAGGCGCGCATGAGGTCCTGAAAGGGGGTATAGGTCACATACATCCAGTCGTTTACTGCCGAGCGCTGCAGCGTCGTCAGCCCCGTCCAGTGGCCAAAGGACTCCGTATCGCCCAGCGCCGACAGATCCCGGCCCTGCATCGTCGCCCGCAGGCTTTCATACGCCTGGGAGCCGAGCACGTCCTTGCTCGCGCTGACGACCTGCCCATCCGGCTCGATGAGCAGCATGATGCCGAACGAGCCCGTCTGCGAGCGGCCCATCAGGTCGGAGATGAAGCTCTCCTTGACGTTATACACGACGTATCCCTGAGGCTTTGCGGCATAAAAGGGCACTCTGCACACGAGCGAGACAACGTCCGCCGTGACGCGCGTGAGCTTGTCCTTCAAAATCGTATGCTTGCCCTGCCAGGTCACGCCGCGCTTTGTGGCGTCCGCCGTCGCCTGCCACGTCAGGTCGTGAAAGATGTCGTAGGCGAAGAAGCCGTAGGAGCTGACGACCCGATTCTGCTCCGGAAAGACGATGTAGATCGAATCCGTGTAGTCGTTGGCAGAGCACATGTTGGTCAGCAGCGACTGGAGCTGGCCCAGCTCCTCATATTCCACCGAATCGCTGCTTGCGTTCGCATACTTTGTGACCGTTTGATTGACGCTCAGTTGAATGACGCTTCCATTCACATAGTGCAGCATCTGCTCAATCAGGGCCTTCGAGCCGTTGAGCAGCTCCGTGTTGTAGTCCAGCGTCACCTGATAGAGCCTGTTAAAGAAAAAAGTTCCCATGCAGATCGTCGCGATGATGATGATGCAGGAGCAAACCGATCCAAACCCCAGCAGCATTCGCGCATAATAGCTCTGCCGCAGTCCGGAAAAGGTCGCCCGTTTACCCATGAAATCACCTCCTGTCCGGGTAATACACCGCCTGCCCGCCAGGACGGAATGCGTTCTCTCGACGGATTTTTTCCCGAAAACAGACAAATATTCATCCTTCTTCCTGTATAGTTTAAGTTCATTTGCAAACGAGGCCAATATACAATTTTGAAACCAGCATATACAAATATGCAAATCATCTCAAAACAGTCGTTCTCAATTATTAAAAACGCACCAAAAACCAAATATGAACATTGAAAGTCCATATCCGGTTCCCTTATGCTAGGAGCAGCAAATCGCATCGTCAATTTCGACGCAAAAACCATCGGGAGGTATGTGCAGCCATGGTCAAAACAGCAAAAATCGCGCAGCGAAACGTTGGGAAAAAAAGCCCCCTATGGTCGCGGGTCAGCAAGTACAAATTTCTATATTTGATGCTCGTTCCCGGGCTGATCTATGTAGTTCTGTTCAAGTATCTGCCCATCGCGGGCAATATGATCGCCTTCAAGGAGTACAAGATCTTCCAAGGAATCTGGGGAAGCCCCTGGTGCGGGTTGGACAACTTCATTCGCCTGTTTGAGTCGGATAACTTCTACGTCATCATGCGCAATACGCTGCTCATCAGCTTTTACAAGATCCTGATCGGCTTCCCCGTGCCGATCGTGCTGGCTCTGCTGATCAATGAGGTGAACAACACGGCGTTCAAGCGCACAGTGCAGACGATCGCCTACCTGCCGCACTTCATCTCCTGGGTCGTCATCGCCTCGCTGGCCTCCTCGCTGCTCTCGCCCACCGACGGCGCGATCAACATGCTGCGCGCGGACCTGGGCCTGGATCCCATCTTCTTCATGGGCGACAGCCGCTACTTCCGCAGCGTACTGGTGCTGTCCGACATCTGGAAGGAGATGGGCTGGTCGGCCATCATCTACCTGGCAGCGCTGGCCGGCATTCCGCAGGACATGTACGAGGCCGCGACGATCGACGGCGCCTCCAAGCTGCAAAAACTCGTCTTCATCACGCTGCCCAGCATCGTGCCCACGATCATCATCATGCTGCTGCTGCGCGTGGGCGGCATCCTGAACGCGGGCTTTGAGCAGGTCTTCACCATGTACAATACCGCCGTGTACGACGTGGCGGACATCATCGACACGTACGTCTATCGCATCGGCATCGTACAGACGCAGTATGGCTTTTCTGCGGCGGTGGGACTGTTCAAGTCGGTCATCGCCTGCATCATGGTCGTATCGTGCAACTGGATCGCCGGCAAGGCGGATCAGGAAACGCTGTTTTAAGGGGGAATATACACATGGTGGATTCCATCAAAAGGACGGGCCGTCCGGCCCGGAACAAGATCCGCACGCGCCGGGGCGACCGCATTTTTGCCGTCATCAATTATACCATTCTCGTGTTGGTGGCCTTCGTGACGCTCTTTCCCTTTCTGGACGTGGTCTTCACCTCGATCACGCCCACGGAGGAGATCGTGCTCAACGCGAAAAAGATCATCGCGGCGCCGCAGCATCCGACGTTTTCGCACTATCGCTACATCTTCAGCGGCAACCGGCAGATGATCAACTCCATGATCATCACCGTCATCCGCACGTCCGTGGGCACGCTGCTGAGCCTTGTCATCACGGCGCTGACCGCCTATCCGCTCTCCAAGCGCTATCTGCCCGGCGTCAACGGCATCATGAAGGTGTTCTTCTTCACGATGATCTTTTACGGCGGCATGATCCCCACGTTCCTGGTGGTCAAGTCCTACCGCATGGTCGACACGATCTGGGCGCTGATCATTCCCGAGATGCTCAGCGTGTACAACATGATCATCATGCGCACATTCTTCCGTTCCATCCCGGACGAGCTGGAGGAAGCGGCGCGCATCGACGGCTGTTCGGACGTCAAGACGCTGGTCAAGATCGTACTGCCGCTGTCCATGCCGGTGCTGGCCTCCATCGGCCTGTTCTACGCCGTGTGGCACTGGAACGCGTTCTTCGACGCCGTGCTGTACATCACGGACCGCAACCTCTGGCCGCTGCAGACGTTGCTGCGCGAGATCCTGCTCTCCACCAGCATCAGCGAGCTGCAGCAGGGCAACCTGCTGGCCGACAGCATGCCCCCCTCCTCCGCAGTCATCGCCGCCTCGATCATGATTTCGACCGTTCCCATCGTGTGCGTCTATCCGTTCCTGCAAAAGCACTTCGTCAAAGGCGTCATGGTCGGCTCCGTAAAGGGCTGATACGCATAGATTCCAAAGGAGGTGACTCTCGCTTCACCCGGGTTTCCCGTCATCTGTACCCGACGATAAACGAAGGAGGATTCGTCTCATGAGAAAGCTCGTTTCCCTTCTGCTGGCCCTGTGCCTGTGCCTGTCACTGACGCCCGCCATCGCCGAGGAAGACAACACCGTCACGTTCGTCTTCACCAAGGGCGGCTTCGAGGGCGTGCCGGAAAACGACCCCATCAAGCAAAAGATCGAAGAGGCCGCCGACGTCACGCTCGATCACATCGCGCCGCCGGCCGCCAACTACGACGAGAAGGTCAACATCATTCTCTCCTCCAACGACCTGCCGGATCTGGTCAAGCTGTCCAATGCGCACTTCAACGACATGTTCGACTACGTCGAGCAGGGCGCGCTGATGGACCTGACGGATCTGGTCAACGAGAACTGCCCCAACATCCTGGAGAACATTCCCCAGGAGGCGCTGGAGCGCTGCATGGTCGACGGCCGCCTGTACGGCATTCCGGTCTGGTGCAGCCCGCAGCGCATGAACTTCGTCGTGCGCCAGGACTGGCTGGACAACCTCGGCCTGGAGGCCCCCACGACGCTGGACGAGCTGTACACCGTCATGAAGGCCTTTGTCGAGGATGACCCCGATGGCAACGGCGTGGACGACACCTACGCCTACACTGGCTGTGGTCTGGAAGGCTTCGAGCCGATCTTCGGCGCCTTCGGGTTCACCGGCGTGGCGCATTCCTACTGGTTTGAGGACGAGGATGGGCAGCTCAAGCCCTCTGCGCTGCACCCCAACGCGCCGGAGGCCCTGGCCCTGCTCAATCAGTGGTACGAAGAGGGCCTGATCGACCCCGAGTTCGTCATCATGAAAAACGACTCCGAGCTCAACGACAAGGCGATGAAGAACCAGTGGGGTTTCGTGTACCGCTGGTGGACGTATGAGCCCAAGATCGAGATGGAGCTGCAGAAGGTCGACCCGAACGTCAAGTTCGCGCGCATCGCGCCGCCCGTCGGCCCCTACGGCGACTCTGGCGCGCGTGGCGTCAGCCTGACCAACGGCGTTGTCGTCATGCTCAAGACCGCCAAGAATGTCGACGCGTGCCTGCGCCTGCTGGACTGGTACCACACCGAAGAGGGCATGATGACCACCTACACCGGCGTGGAAGGCCTCCACTGGGAGAAGACCGAGGAGGGCACCTACGTCAATCTGCCCCAGTATGAGGTTGACCAGAAGTGGATCCAGTGGTATTCTGCTTTCGAGAGCGAGTGGCCGCTGCTGATGGTGGAGACGCCGCTGGTGCAGTCCCGCCGCGACGCGCTGAAATGGCCCGTCATCACCAACGCAGCTGACGGCATGCTGACCGACGCCGAGCTGCGCTACAAGACCGACCTGCAGGACTTTGTCAACACCTCCTATGCCAACTTCATCACGGGCAAGACGGATCTGGCCGAGTGGGACGCCTTTGTGGAGGAGTTCTACGCGAAGGGCGGCGCCGAGTGGGAGGCGGAACTCAACGAGCTGAAGGCCTCCGCGCAGTAAGGCGGGCCGAGCGAAAGGAAGAGGGACGACTATGCACATCACGCTGAAGGATAAGTTCCGCGGCTGCATCATGGGCGCGCACATCGGCTCCGCAATGGGCGCGCAGGTGGAGGGCTGGACCTGGCAACGGATCGAACAGGAGTGCGGCTTTGTGGAGGATTTCGCCTCCTACGAGCACTACAACAACGGCTGGAAGCGCGAGCCCGGCACGACCGAGGACGGCATCGAGCGCCAGAAGCTGATGATCACCGCCATCATGGAGAAAGGCGACCGCGTGACGGCTGAGGACGTGCGCGCCGCCTGGATCAAGCATGCGAACCCGAACGCGGGCGGGCTGGTGTCCGAGCCCTTCGAGGGCATCCTGCTGGCGATGGCCAAGACCGGCATCCCCGCGCGGGACCTGGGCAAATACTGCGACTATGCGGGCCTGAACAGCTTCTCCCGCGCGTGCCATGCGATCGGCCTGATCAATGCCGGCAACGTCGAGACGGCCAAGCAGGACATCCTCGAAGTCGGCCAGCTGTACCAGACCTCCAACAGCCGTGGTCTGCAGTGGGCCTGCGTCACGGGCGTGGCGATCGCGGCGGCGACGCTGCCCGACGCGACGGTGGACAGCGTGTTGGGCGCCGTCTATGACAACTGCGATCCCGACATGGTCATCCGCGAGCTGGACAAGCAGCTCAAGGCCACGGCGGGCATGAAGGACATCCGCGAGATGCGCGAGTACTTCGACGGCGTATACAACGGCTTTGGCATGCCCTACCCCTTCAGCTACGCCAACGAGGTCGTCACCAAGGGCATGTGCATCTTCCAGATGGTCCGGGGCAACACGAAGGATGCGATCCTCGCAGGGGTCAACATGGGCCGCGACACCGACTGCGTGGCCGCAGTGGCCGCCGGCATCACCGGCGCGCTGGGCGGCACGTCCTCCATTCCGCAGCGCTGGATCGATCAGCTGGAGAAGGCCACGCGCCTGAACCCGCATACCAACAGCAAGCGCACGATGGTCGAGCATGCGGACGGCCTCTACGCCGCCTTCAAAAACCGCCTGCGCAAGGAGCGCGCATATGTGGCGCTCATGGACATCGACTGAGCGCCTTGCGCAAAACGACGGGGACCCGATCGGGTCCCCGTTTTTTTTCGTTCGTCCGTTCAATGCGACGCGGTCCTCAGTCCGGTTCCGTCCTTTGCAGGAAGTCGCGTCCGCCCTCCAGCTGTCCGGGACGAAAGACGTGAAAGGCCGGATAGACCGTGTCTGCAAACAGCGGAATGTCCCGCGCCGCGGCGCGCACGCAGAAGTGCCGGTCCTCGCCCCAGAAGCTCAGGTTGCGCACCGGGCGAAAGCTCACGCCCTGTTCCAGCGCGCTGCGCCGGATCATCGTGCAGGCGCCCAGGCCGCCCACCTCGTAGAGCCCCGGCACGCGCAGCATGGCAAAGAAGGCGTAGGTCCTGGCCCGTTCCTCCGCCTGGGTGAGCTGTTCCCCGGGCTTTTGATCAAACTGCGTGTAAAAGTCCCGTATCCACACCTGCGGCTGTTCCACAGCGTCCTCCTGCCAGCGCGTCCAGAACACCTGCGAGACGATCTCCTTGCCCGTGTCCATCAGATGCCGGACCGCCTTTGGGTGCAGCAGCACGTCGGAGTCCACCAGGAACAGGTGGGTGAATTCCTCCCGCAGGGCGCGTTCGATCATGTGGTTCTTGTACTGCGCCACCTTCCAAATGATGTGCTCATTCCAGTTATGTCCCCGGTACTGCATTTCCGCCTCCTGCCGCTGCGGCCGGCGCACCGTGACGTTCGGCACCTCAGCCTGAAACGCCTCCAGCAGCGCTTTGGAGCGCGGATCGTGGTTGTCATCCACGAAGTGATAGGCCGCCTGCACGCCGGGCAATTCCAGGCGCCGCAGCGACCGCAAAAACAGTTTCAGGACCTCCGGCTCCTGACAGACCGGACAGCCGATCAGCAATCTTTCCGTCGGGATGCGCCCCCTTCCCTCCCCATATCGGTACAGCATATGCCCTGCCTTCCGCTGGCGTGCCGCCCTCCGGGAGGGGGTGCGCTGGAGCGCCTACGGCCGGCGCCCGCCTGCGTCGCAGCAGTCCGAAGGGCCCGTTTGCTGCGCGCAGAGGATGGTCTGCTCCAGAGCCGTTGCCGCAATGCTCGGCACACGGTTTTGGGGCCGCAGAAACACGATGGAGCGGGGAGGAATCTGCTCCTTGAGGCGCAGGCGCAGAATGCCCGCGCGCTCGGGCTCGTCCTGGAGGAAGGCGTCCGGGATGAAGCCTATGCCCAAATCGCTGCGCACCAGCGGCAGAACCTGATCTGCGGTGGCCGCCTCAATGCTGGGCGAGAGCGTCAGCCCGTGGCGGAGAAACCAGGCATTGTACAGCTCGTACGTCTTGGTCTGTCTGCCCAGACAGACGATGGGGTATTGGCTCAGCTCGGACAGCGCGATCTCCCGTTCGGCCAGATGCGCATAGCTCTTTCCGCACACGGCGACCTCCCGAATCTCCATCAGAGGGACGGCCATGCAGTCCGCCGGCCCGTCGACGGGCGTTGTGACGACGGCCAGATCGGAAAGGCCATTTTCCAAAGCTGCGACAGCCTGCGGGGTAGAGCCGTTATTCACCCGAATCTGTATGCCCGGATAGCGCTCCTTGAACCGTTTGAGAATGGGCAGCAAAAAGCAGCGAAGGGCGACCTCCGTCGCGCCGACGCAGACCATGCCTTCCCGCAGGCTTTTGCTCAGCGCCAGCTTTCGTTCGGCGCTCTCGATGTGCTCAAACGCGATGCGGACATGGGCAAGCAGCGTCTCGCCCTCCGGCGTGAGCGTCACCCCATGATGGTCGCGAACCAGCAACCGGCATTCCAGCTGATCCTCCAGCCGGTTGAGGGTACGGGTGACGTTGGGTTGGGAGGTCATCAGCTTCTGCGCAGCGCCCGTCAGGCTCCCGCACTGGGCTGCGCACAGGAAGACGCGCAGGTACTCAAGGTTGACCTTCATGATGCAGCTCCATATAACTTTGATATAGAATCCATGTAAAATATATATTTTACAAATGAACTCATTCCGATTATACTGACATCGTCTGTGGATTGCAAGCCAAGCAAGCCAATATGCTCAAGAAATTCAAAAATTGTAGGGGTGAGAGCGTGGATACCACCATCTGTCTGGCCCGCCGGTATGCCCGCACAGGACGGGAGACCGGCGAGGAGCCCGCACGAAAGCCGGATACGCCGCGCCGCCATCAGCGCGCGCAGGCCCTTGCAGGGCGCACTGGAGAGGAGGCCGGCGGCCGTGAATAGAGACCTGACGGTGGGCAAGCCCTCCTCCGTGCTGTTTCGGTTCTGTCTGCCGCTGTTTGGCAGCATCATCTTTCAACAGCTGTATAACATTGCCGACAGCCTGGTGGCGGGGCGCTTTGTGGGAGAAAACGCCCTGGCCGCGGTGGGCAACAGCTATGAGATCACGCTGATCTTCATCGCCTTCTCCTTCGGCTGCAACATCGGCTGTTCGGTGGTCGTGGCCGAGTTCTTCGGGGCAAAGCACTATGAACAGATGAAGACCGCCGTGACGACGGCGCTGATCTTCTCCGCAGCGCTGTGCGCACTGCTGATGGCGGCGGGGCTGATGGGCTGTACGGCGCTGCTGCGCCTGATCCGCACGCCCGCGGAAATCATGAACGACTCGGCGCTGTACCTGTCCATCTACATCTGGGGCCTGCCCTTTCTGTTCTTCTACAACATCGCCACGGGCATTTTTTCTGCGCTGGGCGATTCCAAGACGCCGTTTGTGTTCCTGGCCATTTCATCCCTGTCCAATATTGTCGTGGATGTCCTGTTTGTCACGCTGCTGCACATGGGCGTGGACGGCGTGGCGTGGGCGACATTTCTGTGCCAGGGCGTGAGCGGCGTGCTGGCGCTCATCGTGGTATTCAAGCGGCTGGGCAAGATCATGACGGATCGGCCCGCGCCGCTGTTTTCCAGGGTGATTCTGTACAAGATCATACGGATTGCGGTGCCCAGCACGCTCCAGCAGAGCTTTATCTCCGTGGGCAATATCATGATCCAGAGCGTCATCAATGGATTCGGTGCGGGCGTCATTGCGGGGTATTCGGCGGCGGTCAAGCTCAATAACCTGGTGATCACCGCCTTTACCACGCTGGGCAATGGCATTTCGAACTACGCGGCGCAGAACCTGGGCGCAGGCAAGCCTGAACGCGTGCGGCAGGGTTTTTCGGCGGGCATTCGCCTGGTCTGGGCGCTGTGCGTTCCGCTGGTTCTGCTCTATTTCCTGTCTCCCCGGCTCCTGCTCAGGCTGTTCATGGAGCAGCCGACGACTGCCGCCATGCAGACGGGCGTGATGTTTTTGCGCCTCCTGTCTCCGTTCTACTTTATCGTCTCGGCCAAGCTGGTAGCGGACGGCATTCTGCGCGGCTCCGGCAAGATGACTGCCTTCATGACGGCAACCCTGACCGACCTGGCCCTGCGCGTTCTGCTGGCCTTCGCCCTGTCCGGCACGTCCCTGGGCGCGACGGGCATCTGGTGCGCATGGCCCATCGGCTGGTGCATTGCGGCGGCGTTGTCGGTTATATTTTACCGCGCTGAGTATCGCAGGCTGGAGCCAGCGGCGTAAGAAGGGCCTCGCAGGGAATCGACCGGCCACACTTTCCCGCTTCCATGCCGTTTCGGGCTCTTGCTGAAATGCGGGTTGTCCATTTTTCCCATCCGTGGTACAATCAGCCTAGATGTTCCCCGGAAAGGAAGGAAGCCATGGAACTGCGCGTGCTCAAATACTTTCTGATGATTGCCCGCGAGGAAAACATGACCCACGCGTCGCAGCTTTTGCATGTGACGCAGCCCACCCTCTCCCGGCAGATCCGGGACCTGGAAAAGGAGCTGGGCGTCACGCTGTTTGAGCGGAGCAACCATCGCATCGTCTTGACGCAGGACGGCCTGCTGCTTCGCCGCAGGGCGCAGGAGATCGTAGAGCTGGCAGAGCGCACGCAGCGGGATTTTGCCAATAGAGATGAGGAGCTCTGCGGCGAGATCGCCATCGGCAGCGGCGAAACCCGCAGCATGTCGGCGCTGGCGGAGATTCTCGCCTCCTTCCGCCAACGTCATCCCAGGGTGCGCTACCGCTTTTACAGCGGCAATGCCGACCACATCAAGGAGCGCATGGAAAATGGCACGCTGGATATGGGGCTGCTGCCCGAACCGGTGGACATCTCCAGATATGATTTTTTCCGCGTGCCCGTGATGGAAGAATGGGGCGTTCTGACCCGGGAGGATTCTCCGCTGAGCGGCTTGGAGGCCGTCCGTCCCGAAGATCTCGTCGGGCGTCCACTGATGATCTCCGGTCGGGAATTGGTGCAAAACGAACTGGCGCACTGGTTCGGCGACAGCCTGGATCAGCTGAATATGCTCATTCGCTATAATCTCCTTTACAACGTCGCCATGCTGGTGAAGAGCGGCTTGGGCGATGCGCTGTGCATCCGGCTGGACTGCTCGTATCCAGGGCTCCGGTTTGTGCCGCTGCACCCGCCGCTCGCCTTCGGCTCCGTGCTGATCTGGAAGAAACATCAGGTGACCTCTCCGACGGTCGGCGCGCTGATTGCGCAGGTCAAGCAATGCCTGGAAGGCATTTCTGAATATAATGGATAAGTATTAGACATGGAAATAGAAGCTGTTATACAATATGGGTGTCCGAACTGGACGCCCATATTTTTTATTGAAGGCAATGGCTTAAAGGAGATGGAGGTATTGAGAAAGGACCTTGTCAGCGTGCTGGCGCTCTATCCCACCCCGCTGGTTCTGGTGGGAGCCATAACGCCAAACTGGGTATTGGCGGGCCACGTGGGCATTATGGGGCATGACCATATCATGGTGAGCTTGTCCCAGACGCATTATACCAACCGGGGTATACGGGCGCACGGGATGCTTTCTGTCCATATGGTAGAGGAAGACCTGTTCAAAAAGGCGGACCTGGCGGGATGTGTAAGCGGCGCAAAGGTGGATAAGTCAACGCTGTTTCCCTACAGCGTGACGCAGGAAGGCGTTCCGGTCATTGACCAGTCCAGGTTGACCATGGTCTGTGCCGTGGAAAGAAACGATCCAACTCCAGGATTTGACAATTTCATTCTGAAGATCCTGCACACCTACGCGGACGAAGCAATTCTCACCCCCAATGGCAGGATCGACTATGACTCGTTTAAACCGGTGCTCTTTGAAATGCCCGGCTACACCTATCTGCGAACGGGCGAAACCATTGCCAAGTGCATGAGCCTGAACGCCAAGTGAAGAGAGGAGCTACGCTGCCCATGACCAAGGAAGAGGCAAGCAAGCGCTACCAAATTCCCATCGAGATTTTGAACGAATATGAAGGCTGGGGCCTGTGCGGCACCGTGAAGCAGGTCATGGGCTGCTGGCAGTATGACGATCAGGACCTGGAACGCCTGAGCGTCATCATGGCGCTGCATGACATGGGCTTTGCCGCCGACGAGGTGGAAAGCTATATGCGTCTGCTGCTTTCGCAGGCAGACACCACCCCAGAGCGCATGCGCATGCTGGAAAGAAGGCGCAACGCGGCGCTGGATGAAATTCACCTGAAGGAAAGGCAACTGCAGCGACTGGATTACTTGCGCTACAAGATGCGCACGCAAAAGGCGTGAGAAAGGAGCTTCTATGCAATACGTCAAGCTGGGAACATCCGACCTGAACGTTTCCGGGGTATGTCTGGGCTGCATGGGATTTGGCGACGCGGCCCACGGCCAGCACAGCTGGACGCTGGATGAGGAATCGTCCCGAAAGATCATCCGCCGGGCGTTGGAACTGGGCGTCAACTTCTTTGACACGGCCATCGTGTATCAAAACGGCACCAGCGAGCAGTACCTGGGCCGCGCCCTGCGGGACTTTGCCCGCCGGGAAGACGTAGTAGTGGCCACCAAGTTCCCCGTGCGCGCCCAGGAGGAGATCGACGCAGGGATCAGCGGTCAGGAGCATGTGCGCCGCATGCTGGATCAAAGCCTGCAAAACCTGGGCATGGACTACGTGGATCTGTACATCTGCCATATGTGGGACTACCGGACCCCGCTGTACGAGATCATGGAGGGATTGAATCGCGCCGTAAAGGCGGGCAAGGCGCGCTACATCGGCATCTCCAACTGCTTTGCCTGGCAACTGTGCAAGGCCAACGAGCTGGCCCGTCGGGAGGGCTTTGCGCCCTTCGTATCCGTGCAGGGGCATTACAACCTGATCTTCCGGGAGGAAGAGCGGGAGATGATCCCCTACTGCCGGGAGGAGGGCATTGCCGTTACGCCTTACAGCGCGCTGGCCGGCGGCCGCCTGTCAAAGCTGCCGGGGGAGACCTCCAAGCGTTTGGAGGAGGATACCTACGCCAAGGGCAAGTATGACGCCACCGCGATGCAGGATGCCCGCATCATTGAGCGGGTGGCGGAGTTGGCCCGTTCCCATGGCGTAACCATGACGGAGATTTCCCTGGCCTGGCTGATGGGCAAGGGCGCCATCCCCGTGGCCGGCGCCACCAAGCTCAGCCATGTGGAGGGCGCGGCCGGCGCCACGGATTTGCGCCTCTCGGCAGAAGAAACCGCCTATCTGGAGGCGTGTTACGTGCCGCACCGGCTGGTGGGCGTCATGGCGCAGAACACCCAGGAAACAGCGAACAAGCCGCAAGTCTGGTCTTCCAATACGCCCAAAATCTAAAGCAGAAAGGAGCATTTGTTATGAAAACCCTTGTGGCTTACTTTTCCGCCAGCGGGGAAACCGCCCGCCTGGCCAAGACTCTCGCACGCGCTGCGCAGGCAGATCTGTACGAGATTCGGCCCGCGCAGCCCTATACCGCCGCGGACCTCAACTGGCACGACAATCAAAGCCGTTCCTCCGTGGAGATGAAAGATCCGGCTTGCCGCCCGGCAATCGCCGGGGACGCGCCGGACCTGACGGCATACGATACGGTCTTCGTCGGCTTTCCCATCTGGTGGTATCAGGCCCCGCGCATCATTGAGACGTTTCTGGCCTCGTGCGATTTTTCCGGCAAGCGTGTGGTGCCCTTCGCCACCTCCGGCGGCAGCGGCATGGGCCGCACGGAGGAGATCCTGCAAAAAGCCTGCCCCTCAAAGGTCCGCTGGCTCCCTGGCAGGCGCCTGGACAGCCGCGCCAGCCTGGACACCCTTCACGATTGGCTGCAAGCTCTCCAGATCCATCAAAAATGAGGAGGAATGCATGATGAAAAAAACGTTTGCCCTGGCGCTGGCCCTGCTGCTGAGCCTGACCTTCGCCCGTGCGGAGGAGCAGGAACCCGCCTTCACGCCCACCGACTCCACCGTGCTGGTCGCCTGCTTCTCGGCCACGGGCAACACCTGGCCGCTGGCGGAGTACGCCGCGGAATACCTTGGCGCCGACCTGTTCCGCATCGAGCCGGAAATCCCCTACACCGATGCGGACCTGAACTACAGCGACAGCAACTGCCGCGCCAATCAGGAGATGAACGATGAAACCAGCCGGCCGGCCCTGGCCGCGACGGTGGAAAACATCGCGCAGTACGACACGGTGGTCCTCGCCTTTCCCATCTGGTGGGGACAGGCGCCGCGGCTGATCGAAACCTTTGTGGAAGCCCACGACCTGAGCGGCAAGACCGTGCTCACCTTCTGCACCTCCGCCAGCAGCGGCTATGGCCGCACCGGCGAAATTCTCGCCGCCCTGACCGATGAAACGGTCAACTGGATCGAAGGGGCGCGCTTCCCTGCCTCCATCACGGCAGAGGAAATGCAGGCCTGGCTCGCGGAAAAAGGCATTGCACCCTATACGGCAGAGTAACGGCCCTTTGAATTGCATGAAAGGAGATAAAACCATGTCTGTCAAACAAACCGCGGGGCGCAACGCCCTGGGAACCTTCGCCCCGAAATTTGCAGAACTCAATGACGACGTGCTCTTTGGGCAGGTCTGGAACCGCACGGACAAGCTCTCCCTGCGCGACCGCTCCCTGGTGACGGTTACGGCGCTGATGGCGCAGGGACTCACGGATTCCTCCTTCCGCTATCACCTGACCACTGCCAAGCAAAATGGCATCACCCGGGAGGAGATCGCCGAGATCCTGACCCATGCCGCCTTCTATGCGGGCTGGCCCAAGGCATGGGCTGCGTTCAACATGGCCAAAGAGGTCTGGTCGGACGATGCCGCGCCGGCGCAGGACGCCAAGCAGGCGCACGCGGCTTCGATGGTGTTCCCCATCGGCCAGCCCAACGACGGCTTTGCGCAGTATTTCATCGGGCAAAGCTACCTCGCGCCGCTTTCCACCCAACAGGTGGGCATCTACAATGTGACCTTTGAGCCGGGATGCCACAACAACTGGCATATCCATCATGCCGATGAAGGCGGCGGGCAGATCCTGGTGTGCGTAGCGGGGCGTGGCTGGTATCAGGCGTGGGGCGAGCCCGCGCAGCAGCTCACACCCGGCGACGTGGTGAACATTCCTGCGGGGGTCAAGCATTGGCACGGCGCGGCCCGGGACAGCTGGCTGAGCCACCTGGCCATCGAAGTGCCCGGCACAAACGGCCGCAATGAGTGGCTGGAGCCGGTCACCGACGCGCAATATGAGGTGCTGGCGTGAACGTGCTGGTACTCATGGGCAGTCCCAATTCACGGGGCTCTACATACCTGTTGGCGGACGCATTTTGCAAGGGCGCGCAGGAGTGCGGACATGCGGTCAAGCGCATCGACGTGGCGCATGCCCGCCTGGCCCCCTGCGGCGGCTGCGTCGCCTGCGGTTACGACGGGCCCTGCGTCCAGCAGGACGACATGGAATGGATCGGCGCGGCCATTGTCCAGGCCGATATGCTGGCGCTGGCAACGCCCTTGTATTACTATGGCATGTCGGCGCAGCTCAAAACGGCGATTGACCGCTTTTGCGCCTTCAATGGCCGCATTCAGCGCAAGCGCATCAAGTCCGCGCTGCTCAGCGTGGCATGGAACGCGGACGGCTGGACCTTTGACGCGCTTGAGGCACATTACCGCACATTGGTCCGATATTTGAACCTTCAGGATCAGGGCATGGTGTTGGGCAAAGGCTGCGGCACGCCCGCCATGACGCGCGCAAGCGTCTATCCTGAACAGGCATACCGATTGGGGAAACGGCTTTGACGCAAAAGGAGCGCGCATGAAATCCAAAGTGAAGACGGGCGTGGATATCGCCATGACGGCCCTGTTCCTCTGCCAGATGGGCTATCACATGATGGACAACCGGATACATGAGTGGACGGGCGTGACGCTGTGCGTGCTGTTCCTTCTCCATCATGCGCTCAACCCCGGCTGGCATCTTGGGCTGTTCAGGGGAAGGTATCCCGCCTCCCGCGTGTGGCTGACCCTCGTGGATCTGCTGCTCACCCTGGCGATGGCGGCGGTCATCGTCAGCGCCATTCTGGTTTCCCGCCACGTGTTCGACTTCCTGGGCCTGCGCATGCGGGCGGTGGGGCGGCGCATTCACATGCCGGCCACCATGTGGGCGTTCGTGCTGACGGGGCTGCATATCGGGCTGCACTGGCACATTGTGCTGGGCAAGCTGGGCAAGCCGGGAAAACGCGTCTGGCTGGCCAGGCTGGTGCTGGTAGCCACAGTTGCCTTTGGCCTGTGGGAATTTGCCACGCGGGGCCTGTGGATGGAGCTGTTCATGCTCCGGGAATTCGCCTTCCTGGAATATGGCGAACCCCTGGCGGTATTCTTCGCCTCCTACGCGGCCGTGCTGTGCGTATGGGCTGCACTGTCCTACTACATCGGCAAAGCGTTACGAAATGAGCGCCGCAGCCGAACAAAAGGGAGGTAACCGGTTCATGAAAAAACCATTGATTCTACCTCTGTGCCTGCTGCTCCTCCTGGCAGCCTTTCCCGCAGCCGCGCAGGAATCGCCTTCTATCCTCATCGCCTATTTCACCTGGGCGGAAAACACCGTCATTGACGACCAGGAAGCCTCTCTGGCCAGCGCACTGGAACATTACGACAATATGGGCGACACCCACAGCGGCGCGGATGCCACGTCCTCGGCCAGCCTGCTGATGCCAGGCAACACGGCGGTCATGGCGTCCCACATTCAGCGCCTGACGGGCGGGGATCTGTTTTCCATTCAGGCGGAGCAGCCCTATCCCAGCAACTACGACGACTGCCTGGACCGCGCGGCGGAGGAGCTGGACGACGGCGTCCGCCCGGCGCTCAAGACCCACATAGAGGACATGGACGCCTACGACGTGGTGTTTCTGGGCATGCCCAACTGGTGGTATTCCTGTCCCATGGCCATTCTGACCATTGTAGAGTCGTATGACTTTTCGGGCAAGACGGTCATTCCCTTTGTGGCCCACGGCACGGGCGGCATTTCCGGTTCGGTGCGCGACATGAGCGCCTCCCTGCCGCAGGATTGCACGGTGCTCCCGCCCGTCGGCGTATACCGGCCGGATATCCCCACCTGTGGCCCGGCGATTGAAGAATGGCTGAACGAACTCGCGCTGCCCTTTCCCATCGGGGATTCCCTGGCGGCGGCAAAAGAATGAGAAAGGCATTGGGATATCTGTCCTGCCTGGATCGCGGCAATGGCATGAGAGAAGCCGCCTGCCGCGCAGACGAAGGATTTTGCCGGCGCAATGGAATGGCCGTGGGAAGCGCCGGCTGCGACTGAACACGCGTAAGGAGGTCTCATCATGAAAAGGGCATTATGCTTTCTGTTGCTCATGGCGCTCTTTCCCCTGTATGCGCTTGCCGAGACGGCCGATGCGCCGGCGGTGTACATGACCTCCCGGATCACCCCGGAAGGGCTGATGGCCGTGTACGAAGCGCTGGGACGCGAGGCACAGGGCGAAAACGTGGCGGTCAAGATCTCCACCGGGGAGACGGGCAGCAACTATCTGCGGCCCGAGCTCATCGGAGAATTTGTACAAGCCATCGGCGGCACCATCGTGGAGTGCAACACCGCCTATGGCGGCCAGCGCGCCTCCACGGCCATGCACTATCAGCTGGCTGAGGATCACGGCTATACGGCCATCGCGGATGTGGACATCATGGACGAAAATGGCTCCATGACCCTGCCGGTCACCGGCGGCACGGTGCTCACCGAAAACTACGTGGGCGTCAACTTGCAAAACTACGACTTTCTGGTGGTGCTCTCCCACTTCAAGGGGCATTCTATGGCTGGCTTCGGCGGCGCAATCAAGAACCTGTCCATCGGCTGCGCTTCGTCCGAGGGCAAGGCGTGGATTCACTCCGGCGGCACGGGCGGCAGCATGTGGGGCGGCGAGCAGGACGCGTTTCTGGAGGCCATGGCCGAAGCGGCCAAGTCCGTTGTGGACTACTTTGGGGACGGTGAGCGCGCGCTGTACATCAACGTCATGAACCGCCTGAGCGTGGATTGCGACTGCGACGGCAGCCCCGCCGAGCCGGACATGCACGACATTGGCATCCTGGCCTCTGTCGATCCTGTGGCGCTGGACCAGGCGTGCATTGACCTGGTCTATGCGGCGCAGGACGGCGGCTCGCTCATTCAGCGCATCGAAAGCCGCAACGGCCTGCACACGCTGGAGCACACGCAGACCATCGGCTTTGGCAGCCGTGCATATACGCTGGTGAACATCGATGATGGACTGGATTGAGCGCGAAGCGATCTACCTGTGGTATTACCTGGACCTCCAGCTGCGGCAGATTCTGCCCTACTGGGCGCTGGGCATCCTGCTGGGATCGGCGGTGTCGGTGTTTGGCAAGCGTTGGATTCACGGCGCTTTTGCCGGCGTCGGCCGCGGCAAATGGGGCTGGATGGGCGTTGTCCCGGCCAGCCTGCTGGGCATCGCCTCGCCATTGTGCATGTATGGCACCCTGCCCATCGCGGCCTCCTTTTCCGAAAAGGGGGTCAGAGATGACCATCTGGCGGCGTTCATGATGTCCTCCGTCCTGCTCAATCCCCAACTGCTGATGTATTCGGCAGCGCTGGGGCAATCCGCGCTGCTCATCCGGCTTGCCTCGTGCTTCCTGTGCGGCTGCGCGGCGGGGTGGCTGGTACGGGCCTGCTGTCGGGGCAAGCCCTTCTTTGACTTTCGCGGCTTTCATGCCCGCGCCGGCCGGGATACGCACCCCAGCCTGCCGATACGCTATCTGCTCAATGTGCTGCGCAATATCCGGGCCACAGCGCCGTGGTTCTCTGTGGGCGTTGTTTTGACTGCCCTATACCAGATCCACGTCCCCCAAGATTGGGCTGCCGGCCTGTTTGGCGGCGGTGGCTTTGGCGTGCTGCTGGCCGCGACGCTGGGTGTTCCACTGTACATGTGCGGCGGAGGCACCATTCCGCTGTTGATGCAATGGCTGGCAAGCGGCATGACGCTGGGCAGTGCAGCCGCATTTATGCTCACAGGGCCGGCGACCAAGATCACCAATCTCGGCGCCTTGAAGATCGTGTTGGGCGCGAAGCACTTTTCCCTGTATCTGGGGTTTGTGCTGGCCTTTTCGCTCCTGACCGGTCTGGCCGTCAACGCCTGGTTTGCCGTGGCCTGAGGTGCGTCTGCTTTGACCCACGAGCGCGGGGCGGCAAGGCCGGGAAGGGGCGCTATGGCATGTCGCCATACCGCCTCTGAAGCGCGTCCAGCAGCCGTCGGGCCGCCGCAGAGAAGATTTGGTACTTCTTCCACACCACATACATCTTCGTGGTCAATGCGGGGACGAGGGGGCGAAAACACAATTCGCTGTCCTCGCCTGAGTCGGCCAGCCTGTCAAAGCTGAGGGCGTATCCCAGCCCTTCGCGCACCAGCACTGTGGCGTTGTACACCAGGTTAAAGGTCGCCACCACGTGCAGCGCGTCGACCTTTTCCCGAAAGAACTTCGGATAGTCCGCCTTCATGCCCTGCCGCGAGCAGATCAGGGGCAATGCCAACAGATCCTCCATGCGGACGGCTTCCTGCCTGGCCAGGGGGCTGTCCTTTCGCATGATCACGCCCCAGGTGTCGACATGGGGCAGTTCGAGGTAATTGTACTTGGATAGATCCACATCCTGCACGATGACGGCAAAGTCCAATATCCCCGCATCCAGCCGCCCCGCAATATCCTCCGTGTTTCCGCTGTGCAGGTGGCACCGGATGCGGGGATGCCGGGCCTGCACGTCCCGCAGGCAACGCGCCAGGCAACGCATGCCGTCGGACTCCGCGCAGCCTACATGGACGTCGCCTCCCTCGTCCGCATCGAGCGCTCGAAACTCTTCCGTAATTTTATCCGTCATGTTCAGCACATCTTCGGCTCGCTTGCGCAGCAACATCCCGGCATCCGTCAGCCGGATGCTGTAATTGGTGCGCACGAACAGCTTCTGCCCCAGTTCCTCCTCCAGGTCCTTGAGCTGCTTGGACAGCGTGGGCTGAGAAATGTGAAGTCGAACCGCCGCGTGGGTGATGCTCTCCTCCCGAGCCACCTCCAGAAAATAGCGCAAGACGCGAATCTCCATGCATACACCTCCTCTGCCAGTATAGCAGGCCCAATTATTCTATTCAAGAATAACTTGATATAGAAACAAAGTATTTGATATTTCCCCCTTTTGCGATTATCCTACAGGGTGAAGGGGGCGATGGCGTGGCGGAGGCTTCGGATGCAAGGGCAATGCTCCGGCAAAACCTGGCGGATGCCGGATGCGGCGGCGAGCTGACCGAACAGATTCTGCGCCTGTCCGCCGATGGACAGATTGCGCAGGAAATCGCGCTGCTCCTGGAGCATCGCCGGGCCGTGCTGGACGGCTGTCACGCCGCGCAGAGACGGCTGGACTGTCTGGATTACCTGATCTACCGGCTCAGACAAAAACAGAAGGCAGGAGGAAACGATCATGATGAGCTTTGATTTTTACAACCCCACCCATCTGCTGTTTGGCAGCGGCAAACTGAACGCCCTGCACGCGCAGCCCATGCCCGGGAAGAAGGCGCTGCTGCTGATTTCCACCGGCAAATCCACGAAGGAGACCGGCTCCCTGGCCAGAACGCAAGAGCAGCTGTCGCTTGCCGGGGTGGCGTATGTGGTCTGCCCCAAGATTCACGAAAACCCCTCCAAGACCTGTGTGATGGAGGCTGCCGCCTTTGCCAGAGAGCAGGGCTGCGATTTCATCGTAGCGCTCGGCGGCGGCGCGGTGCTGGATGCCTCGGTGGCGGTAGCGGCCATGGCCACCAATCCCGGCGACCTGTGGGATTACGTCTCCGGCGGCACCGGCAAGGGCCAGCCGCTGATGAACGATCCGCTGCCCATCGTCACCATCGCCACCACCTCCGGCACCGGCTCGGAGATCAACTGCTGGGGCGTGATTTCCAACCTGGCCACGCATGAAAAGATCGGCTTTGGCGGCGACCCCCGGCTGGTGCCGGTGCTCTCTGTGGTGGATCCGGAGCTGATGCGCAGCGTTCCCTCCAAGTATACGGCGTTCCAGGGCTTTGACGCGCTGTTCCACCACACCGAGGTGATGATGAGCAAGGGGTGCAACGTGCTCAGCGAGACCCTCGCCCTTTCCGCCATTGAAAACATCGCCCGCTACCTGCCCCGCGCCGTGCAGGAGGGCTCAGATCTGGAGGCGCGGGAACATGTGGCCTATGCCAGCACGCTGGCGGGCATGACCATGCAGCTGACCAGCACCACCGCCCAGCACTCCATGGAGCATGCCATGAGCGCCTATCATCCGTCTCTGCCCCACGGCGCGGGCCTGATTATGATCTCTGTAGAATTTGCCCGGTTCTTCATCGAGCGCCACGCCTGCGACGGGCAGTTCATCAAAATGGCGCGGGTCATGGGTATGCCACAGGCCGAGAGCGCGCAGGACTTCCTGACGGCGCTGATCCGCCTGCAGGAGGCCTGCGGCGTGGACGGTTTGAAGATGAGCGACTATGGCATGACCAAAGAGGAGTGCATGACGCTGGCCGTCAACGCGCGGGGGACGATGGGCGGCCTGTTCCTCGCCAACCCCTGTGAACTGAACGACGTGGATTGCGCCCGCATCTTTGAAAGGGCATACCGTTAAAGGAGGACGCATGAAAAGGATACGCGTGATCCAGGCTTGCCTGCTGGCGCTGCTCTCTCTGCTTTGGACCGCCGCTGCATCGGCCGGTGCAGATCAATCACGGATGACCGCCTCGGGGTCGCAGGAAGTTCCTTCTAATCCTGGCTCCTTCGATTTCACCACCCGCACCGTCACCCTGAACAGCGGATATACCATGCCCATCAACGGCCTGGGAACCTACAGCCTGCATGGAGACGAATGCGTCAACGCCGTAAAGGCTGCGCTGCAGTGCGGCGTGCGTCTCATCGACACCGCCTCCGCCTACGGCAACGAAGATGAGATCGGCCGGGCGATTCGGGAGAGCATGGCGGAGCTGGGCATTTCAAGGGAAGAGATCTTTGTAATCACCAAGATCTACCCCGGCAGCGAGATGGCCAACCCCGAGGCCTCCATCCAGGCCTGCCTGGACCGCCTGGACATCGGCTATGTGGATATGATGCTGCTCCATCACCCGGACAGCCATGATGTGCAGGCATACAAGGCCATGGAGCAGTTTGTGCAAGCGGGCAAGATCCGCTCCATCGGCCTGTCCAACTGGTATGTGGAGGAGCTGGAAACCTTTTTGCCTCAGGTCGACATCCTGCCTGCGCTGGTGCAGAATGAAATCCATCCGTACTATCAGGAAAATGACGTGATTCCCTACATCCAAGGCCTTGGCATCACGGTCCAGGGATGGTATCCGTTGGGCGGCCGCGGGCATACGCAGGAGCTCTTGAACGACGAGGTGATCTGCGACATCGCGCAGGCCCATGGCGTATCCTCCGCGCAGGTCATTCTGCGCTGGAATCTGCAAAAGGGCGTCGTGGTCATTCCCGGCTCCAGCAATCCCGATCATATTCTGGAAAACACGCAGCTGTATCACTTTGTTCTGAGCGACGAGGAGATGGAGCGCATCAACGCCTTGGACCGCGGCGAAAAACACGACTGGTATTGAGCCCATGGCGCGCCACCAAGGCGTTCAAGGGATACATGGGATGGTCCGATCAGACGCTGTTGATTTGCGGATGTTTCGTACGGATTCCCCTCGCTTTACCGCTCAACGCCCGCGCGCATCATGGCGGCGGGCGTTCTTGATTGGCCCTCCTTTGGCGCGCCGCGGATCCGCCCGCATAGGCCATATGCGGATTGCCCCGGACCAACATCGAAGCGGCTTCTCGCTCATGCCGCGCTGGGGGCTGTCTATTCTTCGTCCAAGCGGCTCTTTTGGTAGTCCCTCCCCCACGCTTCCATGGCGTCCATGAGCGGGCGCAGCGATTTTCCCAAATCGCTCAGCGCATACTCGACGCGGGGCGGCACCTCCGCATAGACGGTGCGGGTGATGATGCCATCCTCCTCCATGGAGCGGAGGCTGTCCGCCAGCACCTTCTGGCTGATTCCCCCCAGATCCCGGCGCAGTTCATTGAAGCGCCAGGGGCGCTGCATCAGGTTTCGTATAATCAGAAGTTTCCATTTGCTCCCGATCAACTGTACCGTAGTGGCCACGGGGCAAGCCGGCATTTCCGCTTTGGTCAGCATCTGCGCCTCTCCTCTCCGGATTCCAGAATGGAATGCTATAGTTTGATTATAGTGCGGCATTTCCGCACGCGCAAGCAGGTTACAAAAAAGTAACCAAGTAATGGATTTGTGCGTACTTTTCCCCCAGCCGGCCGTGCAGTACAATGGAATTGCCAACGGGGCCCTTTGACAACGAAAACAGGAAGTAGCGCACGATGGCCATCTGTCTGAGTGGAGCCCGGGCATGAGCCTTGCCCGCCCGCAGGGCTGGCGACCAGTAATCCGTTCTGTCGTTGCAAGGGCCGCTCCCGACGGGCGCGTGCCTGCAATCCTGACGATCGTTCGGTCAGCCCGATTTCAAATACATGCGAGGGAGCGCGGCATGAATTGTGCTGAAAACCGTCAGGCACGAGAAAGCGTGGGTTGATATGACGCAAGCAGAGCGCAGGATTTTTTTGATCCGGGAATTGCTCCGGGAACAGCCGCAGTATGCGGATATACGCCTGCCGGCGGATGAAGACACGCAAAGACGCTTGCTGCGCTCGCTCATGAACGTCCGCATGCCTCATGCCGCCAACTCCACATTCCTGGCGGTGCAGGATGCCTATTTGCAGGCGGAAATTGCGGCAAAGGGGATCACCGATTGCGCCGCCCTGACGCCGGTAGCCGCGGGGATCTACCTGTGGCGGGGCGACATTACCACATTGCGCTGCGACGCCATCGTCAATGCGGCCAACAGCGGGCTGACCGGCTGCTATCTCCCTTGTCATGCCTGCATCGACAACTGTATCCATACGTATGCCGGCATTCAACTGCGGCTTGCCTGCGCTGAGCTGGTGAGGCGACAGGGGCACGATGAAGAAACCGGGCTGGCAAAATTGACGCCCGCGTTCAATCTGCCCTGCCGGTATGTGCTCCATACGGTCGGTCCCATCGTCTCGGGCAGCGTGACGCAGGCAGACGAGCGCCTGCTGGCCTCCTGCTATCGCTCCTGCCTGGCGCTGGCGCAGCAAAGCCATATCAAAAGCGTCGCGTTCTGCTGCATCTCCACGGGCGAGTTTCATTTTCCCAACCGGCTGGCCGCACAAATCGCCGTGCAGTCGGTGCGAACCTTCCTCGCTCAAACGCAGGAGCATATGGAGGTGATTTTCAATGTCTTCAAGGATGTCGATGAGGCCATCTACCGGGAACTGCTCGGCGCAGATGGAACGGCTAAAAGCGGAGCTTGAAACTGCGCAGGCCATCGTCGTCGGCGCCGGGGCAGGCCTTTCCGCCTCGGCGGGATTTGTCTACAGCGGGGAGCGGTTCCGCCAGTATTTTGCTGACTTTGAGCGCGCCTATGGGTTTCATGACATGTATACCGGCGGCTTTTACCCCTATGCGACGCCGGAAGCGCACTGGGCCTATTGGAGCCGCTTCATCTATGTCAATCGTTATGTGGATGCGCCTAAGCCCGTATATGAAGCGCTGCTGCAATTGGTCCAGGGCAGAGACTACTTTGTCCTCACGACCAATGTGGATCACTGCTTTCAAAAGGCCGGTTTTGACCGGCAGCGGCTCTTCTACACCCAGGGGGACTACGGCCTGTGGCAATGCTCCAGGCCCTGTCATTCAAAGACCTACGACAATGAGGGCGTCGTGAAAAAAATGCTCGCAGAGCAACGGGATATGAAGGTCCCCAGCGAGCTGGTGCCGCACTGTCCCGTCTGCGGCGCGCCCATGTCGATGAACCTGCGGGCGGACCATACCTTTGTGGAAGACGCCGGGTGGCACGCTGCCGCCGCGCGGTATCAGAACTTTATCCGCCGCCACGAGGGATTGCACGTCCTGTATCTGGAATTGGGCGTGGGCGGAAACACGCCGGGCATCATCAAATATCCCTTTTGGAACATGACCCGTCAAAACGCAAAGGCCGTCTATGCCTGCATAAACCTGTCGGAGGCATGCTGCCCGGTCGAAATTGAGCCGCAGTCGATTTGTATCCACGGGGATATTGGACAAGTTCTGCATATGCTGCGCACGCAAAGCGGGAAGCAGCGTCCCCCACGCGCGGCGGCGTCTCAGAACGATTGAAGGGGCCTGTCCGACAGCCGCGCAAAAGCAGACCGCATGGCATCGGACGCATTATCCGTGCGGATTTTTCCGCAGGCAAAAGCGCCTTTGCCCCCAAGCCCGACTGATTTTCCGGCGCAACGGAGAGGCAGGCTGCTTGGACGATTCTGCCCCGCCTCGCTTCCCGCAGCCGTCCGCTTTCCATTGCGATTGGCGCCATGCAGGGCATCTCCAAAACGAATGGGAGGAGATTACGATGAAGGTTTTAGCGATCAACGCCAGTGCCAGAAGAGATGGGAATACGGCGCTCCTGATCCGCAGCGTGTTCGAAGCCTTGGATCGGGAAGGCATTGAGACGGAGATGGTCCAACTCGCCGGGCAGACGATCGAGCCCTGCAAAGCGTGCTAGGCGTGCGGTGGGCGCAAAAACTGCGTCCATCAAGCGGACGCTTTTCATGAAATCTTTGAGAAGATGAAAAAGGCCGATGGCATCTTGCTGGGTTCTCCCGTCTACTCGGCCAACATCTGTGCAAAAATGCAAGCGCTGTTGGAAAGGGCGGCAGTAGTCTGCGACCTGAATCCAGGCCTTTTGCGCCACAGGGTAGGGGCTGGCGTGGCGGCTGCCCGGCGCGGCGGCGCCCTACAGGCGATCGACGCGATGAACCATTTCTTTCTCAACCACGAGATGATCGTGGTGGGCTCCACCTACTGGAACATGGCCTATGGGCAGAAGCCCGGCGATGTAAAAAACGATGTGGAAGGTCTCTCCAACATGAAAAATCTGGGCGAGCACATGGCCTTTGTCCTGAAGGCGCTGAAAGCCGTCGATGAAAGCGGCGCCGTATGACAGACGAGGTCTGCCCTGTCGGCGAACGGCTCGTCGCATGCCGCGCCGTCAGGCCAGTCTATGGGGCGCAGGGCCGCCCGGCTGCCCCGCTGAGGGGCGGTCGCACGGGCTTGCATGCCCATCACCTGCCCCTGAACCCCGACAATCCCCCCCCCCCCCCCCCGCGCCGCCCGCCCGCCGC